>NZ_JBFTZQ010000019.1:0-84613 GCF_056406715.1 Arthrobacter sp. P1_B11 | reverse complement strand
TTCAGCGACTACAACGACGCCATGGGCATCGCCAACGACACCCTCTACGGGCTCGGCGCCGGCGTCTGGTCCCGCAACGGCAACGTCGCCTACCGCGCCGGCCGCGAGATCCAGGCCGGCCGCGTGTGGGTCAACAACTACCACGCCTACCCGGCCGGCGCCGCGTTCGGCGGCTACAAGTCCTCCGGCATCGGACGTGAAAACCACGCCATGATGCTGGACCACTACCAGCAGACCAAGAACCTCCTGGTCAGCCACTCCGAGAACAAACTCGGGTTCTTCTAGACCTGCTTCAGGACCAAACACAAGTTTTCACCGGCACCACGAAGGGTTACTTGAATGACGAGAATGCTGATTATTGGCCCGCCCGGCTCGGGCAAAGGAACGCAGGCGGAACGGATCTCGGAACGCCTCGGCGTTGTTGCGATCTCAACCGGCGACATCTTCCGCGCCAACGTCAAAGGGGAGACGCCCCTCGGCGTTGAAGCCAGGAAGTACATGGACAACGGGGATTTCGTTCCGGACAGCGTCACCAACGAGATGGTGCGCAGCCGTCTCAGCCAGGATGACGTCGGCCACGGCTTCCTCCTTGACGGCTACCCCCGCACGACAGCGCAGGTGGGCTACCTTGACTCGATCCTCGCCATCAGCGGGCACAAACTGGACGTCGTCCTGCAGCTGACGGCTGACGACGGGGAACTGGTCACCCGCCTGCTGGGCCGTGCCAAGGAAACCGGCCGCAGCGACGACACCGAAGCCGTGATCCGGCACCGGCTGGACCTGTACCACGGGCAGACCGAAGCGGTGGTGGCGAAGTATGTGGAGCGCGGCATCCTGACACAGGTTGACGGCCTCGGCCGGATCGACGAAGTAACCGACAGGGTCATGAGCACTATTGATAATCCTTTGAGGATTTCCGTCGTCAGTGGATCTTAGTCCCGCGTCGCCGTCGCCCGCCGGACGTGTTACGGCCCAGCGGGGCGATCTTGCGCCGGCTGCTTCTACTTGGTGACCTGCAGCCCAGTGTCCCAGTTGAAGTCGGCGAACTCGGGGTTGGCCTGCATGGTCATGAGGACGAACTGGAATCCTTCGAGTTCGCGGGCGCGCTTGAGCGGGCCGACAACCAGGGGGCGCATGCCGCCGGCGCTGACGAAGCTGCTGACAGCAGCGTTGGCGTCGGCGTTGTCTCCGGAGACGAAGACATCCAGGGGCCGGCCGCCCGATACCCCGGCGACCAGGGTGCCGGCGAAGGTGGTGTTGAAGGCCTTGACCACGTTCGAGCTTGCCGGGACGAGCTTGGCAATTTCCTCGGCCGCGGAGGTGCCGGGCTCGACCACCAGGGAGTCAAAGGTTTCGAAGTTCACCGGGTTGGTGATGTCCACGATGGTCTTGCCGGCCAGGGTGTGGCCTAAGGCGGTGACCACGGATTTTGCGGCCTCGAACGGGACGGCCAGGACCACGATGCTTCCCTGCGGAGCGTCCGCGGTGGTGCCGAAGGTGACGCCGGCGCCGAGTTCGCGGGCCAGTTCCTGCGCTTTGGCGGCGTCCTGCCCGAGGATCTCTACGCTCTGGCCTCCGGCCAGGGCGCGAGTGGCGATGCCTCGGGCCATGTTGCCGTTGCCGATGATGGTGATGTTCGTCATGGTGGTCTTCTTTCCGAATATGCGGGCCAGGAGGGTTTTCATCAGATTCTGTTCTGCTGGAGGATCAATACTTGAAGCTACAACTAAATCTACATCCAGAAAGTTGAAGCGTCAAGTGCCTTTGGAGCGGAGCCACATGCCGTCGTCTTGCGGTGGCATGTGAGCTTCTGGATACAAAGCTGAAACGTTCAGTCGACGCCATGAAACAAGCTCTGGCTACGCTAATTCCTACTTGTAAAACGTGATCCGCGTGACGCATCGAAAGGAATAACAATGCTTCGGAGTAGCTTGAGCCTGTTTCTCAGTTCCCGCCAGAAAGATGGAAGCCGTCAATCCGGCGAAACCAGTGCTGTCGCTGAGTTCCCCCAGGGTCAGCTGACGTCCACCGCTTGGGAAGGCTGGTGGCACAACCCGGCACAAGCCTGACGAGGCCGTTAGGGCCATCCGCGCCTGGTCTGAGCCCGGCGGCTTACCCTTCCATCCCGGTTATTATTTGGATATTTTCAGCGGCCCAGTAGGCTGACCGAAAACAGCCAGAGTCAAGGAAGGTGGAAATGACCAGATTAAGCAGAGGTGTGGACGGTGTCCAGGTCCGGGAGGCCTTAGGCCGCGCGGAGCGGAAACTCCGATCCACCCGCCAGGCCTCCAGGACCGCATGGCTGATCGCCGGTATCGTGGCCGCCGCCGTCACCGGATCGGTGATCGTGTGGCAGGTCCTGGACCGCAGCGGGGAACCTGAGGCGACTCCGGATCGAAAAGCCCCGACAGAGCACATGTGACCAGACGCAAGAGAACGACGGCGGGAGGTTCCCGCCGTCGTTCTCTTGTGATGAGGCCCCTCGCTGGTGCCTAGAGGGCGGATCCCGTGGTGAACACCCACGTGCGGGTGACGAACGGGTTGCCCGCGAGGTCGCGGACGGCTCCTGTGCCGCCGGTTATCGTGACCCGGTACTGCGTGTTGGCCAGGAGGGTGGCGCCTGGGTTGATGGTCAGGGTTTGGTTCGCGGTGCTGAAGCCGAGAGCCGCCGTGACCCCTGCGCCGTTGGATACCCGGGTGACCGTCACTGTCGCCGCCGAGATGCCGGTGACGTTCTCACTGAACCGTGCCGTGATGTTGGCATTGCGGCGGGCCCCCGTGGCGTTGATGCCCGGAGTTACCGAAACCATTGTGGGTGCCGGTCCCGTAGTGAACTGCCACGACGTGAACGCGATCGTATTGCCGGCCGTGTCACGGATCGAGGACATCGATGCCGTGTAGGTACGGTCCGGCAGGAGGTTCCCGTTCGGATTCAGCGTCGCCGTCCGGGTGGCGTTGTTGTACGTCACTGCGGCGGGGATCGGGGTTGCCGAACCGTTGAGCCGCAGGACGACAGTGCCGGTGCTGACATTTGCGACTGGTTCACTGAATGTCGCTGTCACGTTTCCGGACTGGCTGACCGAGCGGGCACCTGAGGCAGGTGTCCTGGCCGTCACCGTCGGGGCCACAAACTCCGTGCGCGGCGTTGCCAGTGCGGACCGGGCGGAGGCCGGGCCGGTGCCCACGGAGTTGATCGCCGCAACATCAAAGGTGTAGCCGGTTGCATTGATCAGGGTTCCCATCACCGTGCTGGTGACGTTGGCAACCGTCGTCGTGCGCGTCGGCGTGGTGCTCGTGCCGACGTAGGTGCGTACAACGTATCCGGTGACCGCAGAGGCATTGGCGACCGGCCCTGGCGCGGACCAGTTGACAGTGACCTGGGCGTTGCCCGGAGTGACGGCCCCCATGACCGGTGCTGCGGCGACTACCGCTGCACTGGGAGTCACGGCATTGGACAGAGCGGAGAAGGCACTCGTGCCGAGGTCGTTCGTTGCCGACACCTGGAACCGGAACGCGGCTCCGTTGGTCAGCCCGGTGACAACCAGGCTCGTTGCGCCGGCCGGTGCAGTGCGAAGGGCACCGACCTGGGCGCCGGCTGCGTCCACGACCTTCACTGAGAAGCCGGTGGCAACGCCGCCAGCCCCGGGGGTGAAGTTGACCGTAGCCTGGCCCGCTCCTGCTGCTGCTGCCAGGCCGATGATCGGGGCCGCGGGGGCAACGGTGTCGGAGAAGACAAGCCGTTCGATGTTCCGCAGCGTATCCGTTCCATCGGCGCCGACGTTGTCGGTGACCGTGGTGGTTGACCCCGCCGAGCCAACGGTGCCGTCGCCGCCGGTGGTGGTAACGGTGTAGTTGGCCTGCGGTCCGGAGAAGACCGCGGAGTCGATGTTGCCTGCGGTGTCCGCCGCGGTTGGTGTGATGACCTCCCGGACGGCGACCAGGTTGCCCGGGTCGATGACACCGGCAGCGACGTCCGCTTCCAGGGTGTGGGTGTTGCCCGCCTGGTAGGTGTGCTCCATGAGGTCGGTGCTGCCGATTTCAGTGGCCGGGTCGGCCGGGTTGGTCCGCACGCTGATGCGTACCTGGACATACCGGTCACCGTCGATCACGTCGTTGGCACCGCGGCCTTCGATGCTGTCGCTGCCGAGGCCGCCGAGGAGGATGTTGCCGTCTCCCCAGACTGGTCCGTCGAGGGGGCAGGCCCCCATGGCGGATGCCGCTTCCACCGGGGCGAGCGGGGTGCTCGGAGCGGGGAGGAGGTTACCGAGGCCGGCGATGCGGTCGATGCCCGTCTGGTCGAGGACGTCGCAGCCGCTAAAGCCTGCGCCGCCCACGGCACTGGGCACTACATCGTCGCCCTTGATGACATCGTTGAACGCCGAACCGGAGTTTGCTTCCGTTTCCTGCCAGCGGTCGCGGTTGACCACCAGCTGGAGGGGGACGCCCGCCAGGTTCTGGTTGATCTTCATGTCATCGTTGGCCCCGACGGTGTCGTACTGGTGAATCGCCCAGTCGAATCCCGCGGCGCCGGCGAACCGGTCAATAGCGGCGTTGGCGGCCATGACGTCGTCGCCGCCTTCAGCGTCGTAGTCGTTTTCGCCCACCTGGCCCACCATGATGTCATTGCCCGGTTTGGTCTGGGCAGGGTCGTCGAAGAACGGTGCGCCGTGGTCGCCCTGGAGCAGGTCCTGGCCTGAGCCGCCCTGGATCCAGTCGTCCCCGCCGTCGCCGAACACGGCGTCTGCACCGTCACCGGCCCGCACGAAGTCGTTGCCGGGTCCGGCGAACGTCTCATTGTCGTTGGCTCCGCCATTCATGAAGTCCTGGCCGTCGCCGCCCATCATGATGTCGTCGCCGATGCCGGCGTTCGTGTAGTCGTTGCCGGGACCGCCCTTGAGGACGTCGGCGCCGGACAGGTCCGTGATGCGGTCATTGCCGTCGCCGCCCAAGGCAACGTCATCACCGCCCTGGCCCTCAATGACGTCATTGCCTGCGTTGCCCCAGATCGTGTCGTTGTCGTTGCCGCCTGCTACCCGGTCCGCCGCGGCGGTGCCGTTGTAGACCGACTGGCCGTTGATGCCGGACGGATCGACGGTGTTCTTTTCCTGGTACTGGATGGTGCCGTCCGGCTTGCGCAGGAGCAGCAGGTTTTCATTGCAGTCAGGGGTGGAAGGATCGTCAGCGACAGAGGGTCCGGAAGCGAGGTAGCCCTCCGGAGTGCCGGCGAGGTTGCTCAGCTGGAACTTGCAGTCGGCCGTCGCGAAGACGTCGGCTTTCAGCGTGTTCGTGCCGTCGGTGTTGCGCATGATCATCTCGGCGAAGCTGTTTCCTTCGAGCTGGGTGCGCAGGTTCATGCCGGGCGTGCGGGCCAGGTAGTACAGCCGGTCGCCGTTCTGGAGATCGGTGAGCTGGTTCTCAAACACGTAGTTGAAGGTGCTGCCGAGCAGGCCGCCGAAGAGGTTGGTCTTCTCCGCGAGGCCGCCTACCCACAGGTCCACCTTGTTCAGGCCGGTCTCGTGGTTGGCCCACGCTCCGGTGCTGTTCATGAAGTCCATCATGTCGGCGGTGGGAGGCGTGGCGCCGGGGCCCGGGTCCACGATGGCCTTGGCAGCTGCCCGCTTGTCAGCCAGTGTTGCTGCACCGGTGATGCTCGGGTAGGTGCCGTAGGCCGCAACGAAGTTGATCAGCGACTCGGGGTGCTTGATGTTCTGGCCGAAGTCAGCCCAGCTGGTGTAGGGGGTGAGCTGGCCGTCCCCGGTTGAGTCGTGGATCTGGCGGCGCACCTCGTTGAGGGGAGGAACGCCGGCTTCCCGGGCGCGGGTCATGTTGATCGTTGCCAGGTCCAGGGGCAGGCCGAGCAGGTTATTGCGAAGCGTGTCGGTCACGAATTCGTCGAGTTCGTTGCCCGTTTGGTCGCTCATGCCCATAACGACTGCGCCTGCGGCCTGCTCCGAGGTGAGCTCGCCGGCGGTGCCGCCGTCCCTGTACGAGGGCGGGTTGAGGAAACCGTTCAGCAGCGGGATCGAGTTGTCGCTCCCGTCCGGGTTGGTGCGGGCGATGGTCTCGGTCAGCATCGAGTGGCCGAACCGGTAGACCGCGTGCGCGAACTCGGCGTGGATCGCCGGGTTGATGTCCGTGTGGTAGACGTGGAAAGGCTGGATCGCGGGCTGGACCTTGCGGGCGAATTCCTCGAACACCAGGTGCTGGTACTCCATCTCGGTGACGAAGCGGGCGGCCTGGAACAGGCGCTCGCCGTTCCAGCCGTCAGGCGTGCCCAGAGCTAATTTCCACTCGGCCAGTGCCGCGACGCCCTTGACCGAGGTGTCGTTGGTCAGGGTGTTCTTGAAGTCCTCCACCAAACGGTCATGCTCGGAGTGGAAAACCTGGTGGATGGTGCTCAGGCCGATGTTTTCGTTGACGCGGCCGTCGCCGGCGGTGAAGTGCGCGTTCAGCATCTCGTCGTCATAGGTGCCCGGAGGCTGGCTGGCGAAATCGGCCGAGGCGACGTTGTCCGCGTCAGGCACCGGAGCCACCGGCGGGGTGGATGGGTTGTGGTCAGTGTCCTGCGGGGACGGGTCCGCGTTGTGGGCGATGTCCGTCAGGAACGGAGTGTCGAAGTAGAGCACGTTCGACGGGACCAGAGTGCCCAGGTTGCCATTGTCGGCGCGGTTGGCCTCAACCAGTCCCGTTGCCGTCACGAACTGCGGAAGCCCGCGTGCGGGACCGGGGACGAACTTGCCGTACGGGTCGACTTCGATCTGGGGGACGTTCAGCACGTCCTTGTCGAGCAGCTGGATACCAAGAAGCTTCGAAGCCTGCTCCTTGGTAGTGGCCCAGGTGGCCATGCCGTTAACGGCCTTGGTGCCGGCTTCCCCGCCGAGGAGCTTGCCCGTCGAGACCGGCTTGCCGTCTGCGTTGTCCACGTATTCCCGCAGGAACACCTGGTGGGAGGGGTGGGAGGTGTAGGTCTGGGACTGGTCCACGTACGGGGAGTCCGTGTTGGTCGCATTCTGTTCATCATCGGCGGTGCCCATGACCCCATCGGGGCCCGGCTGGTTCTGCGCCCGGGTCAGCACCATGAAGCGCTGATTGGCGGGCAGGTCATCCGCGTTGCCGAAGACGTGGTCCGGTCCGGCGACCAGCGGGTCGTCGTCCCGGAGCGGCACGAAGACGTTGCCGCCGCTCTTGACGGTCTGGTCCACGCCGTGGTCAAAGAACTGGCCGAACAGGGTGAACATCGAGTTGTACGGTGGCGACAGCCCGACGTCGGTGGTGACGTTCGGGATGAAGAGCGTGTTGTGCGACGGCACGCATCCGGCGGGAACGCCGTCCACGGGCGGCGTTGCCAGGGGATCGGGGTCGGTGGTGCACGGGTGGACGCCAACATTGCCCTGGGTCCGGACGGGGAAGCCTGCTGCGGCAACGGCGGCGGGGTTGGTGGAGGTCTGGTCCACGATCAGGTTGGAGATGTCACGCGGCTTGCTGTCGAAGACGTTGCCTGTCTTCTGCTTGTAGGAGGTCGGGCCGGCCGGACCGAAACCTGGCGGAACGGGGTCTGCATCATTGAAGACCGGCGTGGTGTAGCGGGGGAACTTCTGGTCAGCGGCGCCGAAGGTCTCGCGGCCGTTGATCAGGTTGTTGCATGAACCGTCGACTGTCCGCAGGCCATAGGAGGTCAGCGCGTCTGGGATCTGGTTGGGGCCCGGCCCGACGAGGGCCCCGCAGGGGCCGGTCTCGGAGGTGGTGTTGGCCACGTGGGCTTCCGCGATCTTGATTTGCTTGAGGATGTAGGCCAGGTCTGAGGCTGTAACGGTGAAACCCTGGCCCACCGGCGCCACCACCGCGTTTGCGTTGACCACGGGGAGGCCCACGGCAATCGGCAAAGCGAGGGCTGTGGCGGCGCTGATGAGCCGGAAGGTTCCGGACCGCGTGCCGCTGCGACTGCGCCGGTGGCTGTGGTTCGGTTGGGGGGCGGGGCCTGCGTGCTTTGCAGTTGCTGCAGGGCCGGATCTTGTGTCTGAGGTTTTCATGGCACACCTGCTGTTTCAAAGGGGATAGGACGCGCTCATCGTGAGGCGGCTCGCTCCGGAAAACCTTGAACAGGAGAGGGGACCCGAACAGGCCCCCTCGGGGGCTGACGGCGCCAAGGTATTCCTAGGTTGGCTCCGTGCTGGCTCCGTGCTGGCTCTGGAAGCGTGTTGACAGGGTGTGCGCAGGCGCGGAAAGACCCCCGCTCCTGCGAATACGCGGATCTCGGGGGCTTTCCTAGCGGCAGGATCAGACAGCCGCGCGGTTGACTGAGCCTGTAATAAAAGCTAAGAACCGTTCCTGAAGATTCGCTGGAAAAAGGGAATTAACAGCCTGTCACTATGGACAGCGGCCAATGACGGCGTCCGTCACAGCTCCGGAACGCACGCTCCAGCGCCGAGGAGAGCCAAACCGGCGCGGTCACCGTCTGCGAATCCCGTGATGTCCGAACCCTCCGGGTACATCAGCTGCTTCGGGTCGTCAACGTGGTCGAGTCCCACAACGTGGCCGAGCTCGTGCATGATGACGGCACGCACATGGGCGGAACCATCGGGCCACTGCAGCATCTCGGTGAGGTCAGGGGCGTCAAGTTCCACCTGGCCCGCGACCAGGACGTAGGGTCGGCCAGGAGTGTAGGCATAGCCGCTTCCACCCAGCCCGTCCACGTCCCCGGCCAGGTCGGGGCTTTCCTCCGGAGTGGACCATCCAATCAGGACCGGGGCCCACCTCTTGCCGTACAGATCGGGCTGGTAGGACTCGCGTTCCTCGCTGGGCGCCTCGGTGGTGCTGCCGTCGTAGACGAACCGCAGCCCGGTTGCGGCTGACACCTCCATGACGGCCTGCTGGATCAGCCGGTCTGCCCCGGGCGGCGCGTTATCCGGCCGGACCACGTAGTGGACGGGGCGGCATGGATCGTAGGCCGCGAACGGCTGGCCGGGGTCGGGGGACTCCTGCAGCTTGTAGGCGCGAGACCCACTGCCCGCCGGCGCCTGGCCCAGCGGAATGTCGGAGGCTTCAACGCCTGGGGGTGGCAGCGGAGCGCCGGGGAGATAGGGGAGGACGGCCGGCAGCACATAGCGTTCGAACAACGCCGGAGTGAAGTACAGGCCCGCCAGCAGGACGAGGCTGCATCCGATGGCCAGCCATCGGCGCCATGGGCGGATTCCGCCAGGCCGCTTGCCCGGGTGGTATGGATATATGTTGTGTCCGGGCATCGGGCCCGAACGCCACGGCAAGGGTTCCTCCAGATTTCCCAGGGCCTCGTCAAGGGCCCATTGCGGGATCCGCCCGCTGGCCGACCGCCGGACCTGCACGGGCCTGCCGTCGGCCGACACGATTACACGGTCCGGGGACGGATCTTCCCACCTGCCGGGGTTCGAACGCTGCATTCGTTCCTCAGTTGAGCCCGGTGGGCCGCCGGCCGGCTTTTGAACGCGCTGGACTAGCGGAGTTATCAAGCATGTTCTTCCCCCATGGAAACGTGGTTGCGGCACCGTGTGATGAGTCACACTAGCAACCGCGTCGCAGGAAAGCCGCAGGGAAGCCGCAGGTTTTGCGTAGATCCGCGCGGTCTGTTCGGCGCCGCGAACCCAAGGGAGCAAGTATCGGCGGCATCGAAAAGTCGGGTACCGCTTACGGGTTCATCCAGATGCGGGTTCGCCGTAGTGTTATTGCATCGGGTGGCCGGGTGTGTGCACGCAGCTTGAGTTGTCTGCACCCGCTGGGCTGGGCGGCCGCCACCTACGTGCCGGAGGGACCGATCCAGTCATGAAAAATATGAGGTCCGAGCTTCCCGCCACCTCTGACTCTGCCACCGCCAGCCAGGAGGTGCCGGATACCACCGGGCAGGCGCCGCGTGCCGACGGCGCTGCCGCTAAAGGCGCGCAGGCAGCCGGCGACCCCCCGGGCGGCGTTACCGTCCCCGCGCGCGAGGCAATCGGAAACTGGCCTGATCCCATGTAGGGGGATCTCAGCCCCATCAAACGTTTGGACGACGACGGCGGGAGGTCCCGCCGTCGTCTGCCCCGTGGGTGCCGCACGGCAACGCGGCCTTTGGTCAGATGGTGCGCGGTGCGCGTGCCAGGTTCGCGGTGAGCTCGGCGGCGGTCTGACGCGCGACGTAGGCCGGGCGGTCCCGTTCCACTCGCCAGCTCTCGGACAGCGGGCCGACGTTCACGGTATCGAAGCCGAATTCGTCGTAGAGCTTTGTCACCAGCTCGCTGGCCTCCGGGAAGTCGCTGGCGGTGGCAAGCGCGCGGCGGTTGGCGGTGCCGGCCGGCGTCCCGTCGGTGGTGATGTCCTTGGCCAGGATGTGGTTGAATCCCTTGGCTACCTTTGACTGGGAGAGGTGCTCCTGAACCAGCCCCGAGGTGGTGGCTTCGCCGTTGTCCAGGGCCGGCATGCGGCCGTCGCGCTCCCAATAGTAGTTGTTCGTGTCGATCACGATCTTGCCCGCAAGTGGCTCCACGGGGATGTCCCGCAGGCTCTTCAGCGGCACTGTGACGACGGCGACATCTCCAGCCGCCGCCGCTTCGGCGGGCGTCGCGGCCCGCGCGCGGGGACCCAGCTCAGCCACCAGGTCCGCCAGGGTTTCCGGTCCGCGGGAGTTGCTGATCACCACGTCGTAGCCGACCTGCACCGCCTTGCGGGCAACCTGGCTTCCAATGTGTCCTGCTCCGATGATTCCTATTGTTGTCATGTCCGGGCCAACACCGGTTCGCGCGCAGATATTTCACCGTTACGCAAGTGCCGCGCCACGCAAGAGGACGACGGCGGATGCCTCCCGCCGTCGTCTCCTGGCCGTCCGCTCCTGCCAGTGCCATTGAAAGGCACGCAGCACGCCGGAATACTGGAAGGCAGGGCTACAACTCGCGGACGAGAACGGTGGTGAACGATGAGCGGCGGGGCAGCCGGCGAGTTCAAGCGCAGGATGGAGCGGCTGTCTGAGATGCGCGCCGTTCGGGGTGCCGGCATCACGGCCGAGGAGGAAGCGGCGCTTGACGCCGCGGAGGAGCAAGAGCGACAGAAACGCAAGAAGGTCTCTGACGCCGCCAGGGTTGAATACCTGATCCGGGACGCCATGGCCCAGGGCAAGTTCGACAACCTGAAATACGCCGGCAAGCCGATCCCCGGCCTGGGGGAGGGATACGACCCCGACTGGTGGGTCAAGGGCCTGATCCAGCGCGAGAACATCACCGGCATGGGACCGAAGGCCATCCTCCTCCGGACCGAGGACGCAGAGCTGGACGCCCGGCTGGATTCCCAGTACTCGGAGAAGCAGGTGCGGGACATCGTGGAGGACTTCAACGCCCGCGTCATCGATGCCCGGCGCCAGCTCCAGGGCGGCCCGCCCGTGATCACCAGGACCCGCGACGCCGACGCCGAGGTTCAGCGCTGGCAGGAGCGGCGGTCCGCCGACGCCGCTGCCGATGCCGACCTGTCCGAGCCGGAACCCCGGCGGCCATGGTGGCGGCGTCTCTGGAGCGGCTCCGGCTAAGCCCGGCCGGTGGTCAGCCAGTCCTGCTCGAAGTCAGGATGGTCGGCGTAGGGCAGAGCCAGGGCGTTCAGGGACAGAGTGGTCCATTCAAGGGCCTCCGGAATCCACTGGGAGCCATCCCCGTACGGGTTGCTGACCAGCGTTGCCAAGGCCGTCTGCCGGGCGGCCTCGATGATGCCGATAATTCTTCGCTTTGCCGCACACTCCAGCAGCAGGCGGTTTTCGTACCACTGGCCCGATTTGGAAAGGGTCCTGTCACTGAGAAGTTTCCGGGCCGCGGCCTCATCCTCGGTGATGCGCTCGGACAGGAATTCGACAATGTCCACAAACCGAGCGTACGCCCCGCCGCAAGGGCGGGACACGGGGCTATGATCCGCTGCCGAAGTCCGATGCAGACAGCGGGAGGTAGTAGGCGGAGTGGTAGCGGCTGTCGTCGCCGGTCACCACCCAGGCCGATCCCTTGCGGACGCGGAAGCGTTTACTCAGCACCGTGCGGTCGTTGCGGATGAGGTGCTCCACAACGCCCGCCATCACGCCCTCATGCGTGCACAGCACGGTTCCCGTCCCGCGGGCCTCTGCCACCAGGTCGAGGGTCGCTGCGATGCTGCCCCCGGTCAGGTGGTCTGAGCGCTCCACTTCGAGGGACTCCTGCCGGGCAAGCTCGGCGACGGTTTCGACGCACCGGGCAGAAGGGGCGGACAGAACCCGATCTATTTTGAACATCGACCCCAAAGCAGCCAGTGTTCGGGCGGCGTATTCACCATTCTCAGCCAGCATCCGGCCGTCATCTGAACTGCCCTCTTCGTTTCGTTTGGTGACTTGCGCGCCGCGGACGAGGAGCAGCATTTTCTCCAGCTCGGGCACCGGGCGCACGCCCAGCTGCATCTGGAGCTGGGTGCCCAGGGAGATGATGGCAGGACGGTCCCGAGGCTCCGTTAAGGTGCGCAGGGCTGCCGGAAGAGACAGCCACCGGACCGCGTCTACCTCGTCGTTGGCAGTAAAGCTGCCTGACTCCATCGCCGCTGCCCAGTAACGGATGGTTTTGATCCTGTTCTTGCTGTCTTCATACCGGATGCTGGGCAGTTCCGCGCCAAGACGGCACTCAAAGCCGGTTTCCTCCAGCACTTCCCGTGCCGCACATTCCCTGCCCGATTCTCCCGGCTCGGCTTTGCCCTTGGGGATGGACCAGTCGTCATGGGCAGGCCGGTGGATCAGGAGGACTTCGAGGGCGCCCTTGCGACCGATCCGCCAGGGCAATGCACCGTAGGTGGGGGGCTTGAGCGTGCTCATGCGCTGGCCTCCGTTTGTACCAGGGCCAGGGCCGGGGTTTCCCGTGAATGCTGAAGTTCATCCAGCCGGCTGTAGAGACCGCCGGATGCCACAAGATCCCCGTGGCGGCCGCTTTCCACAATCCGGCCGTGGTCGAGGACGTAAATGTGGTCGGCTCGCTTAAGCGTGGACAGCCTGTGGGCAATGACGATCACCGTGCGTCCGGCCATGAGCCGGTCGAGCCCACGCATGACGTACTGCTCGGAAATCGCATCCAGGCCCGACGTCGGTTCATCGAGGATGACGATGGGGGTGTTCCGCACGAGTGCGCGGGCGATCGCGATGCGCTGACGCTGTCCGCCGGAGAGCGAAACGCCGCGCTCTGCCACCGGCGTGTCGTATCCCTGCGGGAGGTTCCGGACGAACTCGTCCACATGGGCCGCCTCAGCCGCCGCAAACACCTGCTCGCGGGTGACTCCCTCGGATCCGTAGGCGATGTTGTCGTAGATCGTCCCGCGAAACAGGATGGATTCCTGCAGCACCATAGAAATCTGCCTGCGGACGGTGGCGAGCTGCAGGTCCCGCACGTCCAGCCCGTCGAGAAGCACAGACCCCTGTGTGGCGTCGTAGAGACGGGGAATCAGGCTGACCAGCGACGATTTTCCGGCACCCGTGGGGCCCGTGATGGCCACCAGGCTGCCCGGCTCGGCCGTGAGGTCAATACTGTGCAGGACATCGTGCTGCCCCTGATAGCCGAAGCTGACCCCACGCAGCTCCACGCCGCCGTTCAGCCGCGGGGCAGGGCGGGCGTCCGGCTTGTCGAAGACGGCCGGCGCCGTGTCAAGGATTTCCTGGATGCGCTCGGCACTGGCCTGGCCGCGGCTGATCACGGTTGTCAGTTTCGCCAGGGACTTCATCGGCGAATACAGTGCCTTGAGGTATGCGATGAACACCAGCAACAGGCCGAGTGTCATGGTTCCATCCAGCACCCGCTGGGCGCCGATCCAGAGCACCAGTACTGTTCCCAACGTCGCGATGACATCGACCAGCGGCGAGAACAATGACTGAAGCCGTATGACCCTCAGTCCTGCGTTCATCCGTCCGTCATTCCGTGACCGGAAGTCCTCCTCATGGCGTGCTTCGCTGGTGTAGGTCTGCATTACCCGCACGGACGCGAACGTCTCCGACATCGCCGCCGCTATGTCGCTGTCCTTGCTGCGTGCCTCCCGGGAGGCCTTCTTGATGCGGCGCCGGTAGAAGAGCACCGTCACGAACAGCAACGGTGCCACTGCCATCCCGATCAACGCGAACGCCGGGTCGACGAGTACGCAGATGGTGGTGACAAACCCCAGAATGAACACGTTGGGAAGCAGCACGGAAAGCATGGACACCATGAGCGAGCGGACGTAATCAACGTCCGTGGTGGTTCGTGTGACCAGGTCCCCCAGCCGTTGCTTGTCGTGGAATGACAGGGACAACCGCTGCAGGTGGGTAAAGACGTCGGCGCGGATGGCCGCCATGGTCTTTTCGCCGACGCCGTTGAGGATCCGGGTCCCCAGATAATCCGCCGCGGCATTCATCACTGTCATGGTGAGAAGCGCCGATGCGGCGAGAAGGAGCAACTGGAGCGGGCCGAGCCCGGCGAGCCCCAGGTACGCCGCCGTCGGATCCGGCTTGGAATTGCCCCGGGGCTGCAACACGTCGTCAACGATGATCTTCATTGGCCAGGGCAACGCCACTTCCATTGCGGCGACGAAAATAACCAGCAGTGCGCCGCCGCCCATTGCCCAGGCGTGGGGCGTGATAGCCCGCCGAAAACGCCAAAACGTGAGAAACATGTGTCCCCCTAAAGTAGACCTGCGGCATCCAAGGAGAGCCGTGCCGCCTAGCTGCAGAGCGGAAGCCGGAGCATTTTCACCCGGCCTTGCCGCAAGCCGGCCCGTATGTGGGCCGGCACCGCTCCATCCCGAGTGGAGCTTCTTTGGTGCGCTCCAATATCCACGAGGGAGCTTGGGGAAAACGCTGTCAGAGCTTGGGGAAATCCTGTTTGGGTCTGAAGGGTCCCCCAAATTAGGCAGTATCGGCTAATTGGGGGCTTACAAGCGGACCTGCAAGGACTAGCGTTTCTTTCGTAGGACACTGCCTCCCGTTCCTCACGACCAAAGGAGCTTCCATGGGTGACGTGTGGATCCGCACGATCAGCCAGAGCCTGGTTCGTGCCGATAAGGTCACGGAAATTGCCTCGACCCGCGGATCCGTCCATGAGGAACAGGGATATTCGCTGAAGGTCATCGTGGAAGGCAAAGCACACTTCCTGATCGACAACAGCGACCTCCTGGGCAGCCTGGCCGAACGGCTGGAGCACGCACGCCACATGGAGGACGCACTGTTGCTTGCCATGGATGCCGCGCGGGACGCGGAGGCGTCTGTGGTGGTCTGCTACGAACAGGACGGCGAACGCTGGGTCCTCTCGACGGCTTCGGAACTTGCCGGCGGACTGACCTCAGAGGGCCTCGGATTCGGCAGATGACCGGGCCGAACGGACTGCACAGACACCTGAGAATGGCCCGGCCCTAGGTGGCGGGAGCCGTGTTGGGTACGGTGGGCTTCATGGCCCACACCATCGGATCCGGGAAGCCGGTTCAGGGCGCATGACCGTGATCATCGCCTTCGTGGCGAATCTTCTCGTTGCCGTCGCCAAGACCATTGCCGCGCTCCTGACCGGCTCAGCGTCAATGATCGCCGAGTCCGCCCACTCGTGGGCGGACACCGGAAACCAGATTTTCCTGCTGCTCGCCGAGAAAAAGTCGAAGAAAAAGCGCGACAAGGCCCACCCGATGGGCTACGGCCGGGAGGCCTATGTCTGGTCCATGTTCGCGGCTTTCGGCCTGTTCACGGCCGGGGCGGTGGTGTCGATCATGCACGGCGTGCAGCAGATTTTCGCGCCAGAGCCGGCCGGTGACTTTGGCATCGCCTACGCCGTCCTTGCGGCCGCGTTCGTGCTGGAGGGTGTGTCCTTCATCCAGGCGTTCCGGCAGGCGCGGAAGGCCGCAAGGGATCTCGACCGGAACACTCTGGAGCAGGTGCTCAAGAGCTCCGATCCCACCCTGCGTGCCGTCTTCGCGGAGGATTCGGCAGCGCTCATTGGCCTGGTCATTGCGTTCGGCGGGATCTTCCTCCACCAGGTCACTGGATCGCCGCTTCCGGACGCCGCAGGATCCATCCTCGTGGGACTCCTCCTCGGTGTCGTTGCCGTGGTCCTGATCGACAGGAACCGCCGTTTCCTCGTGGGACAGGGCGTGAGCCCCGACATCGAGGAGTCCATGGGGCGCCGGATCCTGGAACACGCGGAGATCGAGCGGATCACGTACCTGCATGTCGAATTCGTGGGGCCGCGCAAGCTATACGTGGTGGCGGCCGTGGACATGACGGGTGACCGTCCCGAGCGCGAAGTGGCCGTGGCGCTGCGCCGGATAGAGCGCGACCTTGAGGACCACGACACGGTGGAGGAGGCCGTGCTGACCCTCGCCACACTGGATGAGCCCAGCCTGACTTTCGGCGCCGGTTCTTCCCGCTAGGGAACGGACGACGGCGGGACCGCCCGCCGTCGTTCTCTTGCGTAGAACGCGGATGCCATACCCTCTAGTGACCTGCGATGCCCTCGGCCTCGTGGGGCCCCACGAATTCGCAGGAACCATGATGGCGCTCCGGCAGGATGCAGGTCCGGCCGGTGGCCATATGGACGTTGCCGCACCGTCCCGAACGGGCCACGTCCTCGCGGACGTGGACGCTTCTCAGGTCGGGGCGCTCGCGGCTTTGGTCGAGCGGACGGACGTATTGGGAATTGCGGTGCTCATGACTGTTCATGCCTGCGTGACTCCTCGTTGAGTAGCTGCCCCCAGTAGCGAAAGGCCAGTCGTGTGGACTCTCTGTCGCGTGGACTCTATGTATCAAGTCTCACGCCGCTATGTTAACGCCGGATTACGGGAGTGTTAGTACCTGTTTTTTAAGAAGCCCACGCCCAGCGGGCCGTCCGGCGCTCCGGAAAGGAGTATGAGTACCTGTTTCAGGGGTCACCCCAGGAGGTCGTCCACATAGCACCAGCGCCAGCCCTCGCCAGGTTCGATGCTGCGCATGGCCGGGTGGCCCGTCTCCTCAAAGTGCCTGGAGGCATGGGTGCCGGGCGAGGAATCGCAGCAGCCCACGTTCCCGCACTCCAGGCACATCCGCAGGTGCACGGTTGGGGTGCCTTCGCGGACGCACGCCTCGCAGTAAGGGTTCCGCGGGACTGCGGGGTCGGGCGCCGATTCCAGGTGATCGCAGCCGCCGCCGGGCCGGGCAGTGCGCGCTGAGCCGGTGACGTCCTGCTCGTCGAGGGTGGCGTCGAGCATGGACTCTTCAACGTCCAGCCGTTCCAGGACTTCGCTGAGGACCTCGTGGGCGTACTCGCCGCCTCGCCGCAGGTCCAGCACTTTGGCACGTTCCGCCTCCAGCATGGCTAGCCGCAGCTGGGCGTACCGCTGGCTGGGGGTGGCCGTTTCCGACGTAGGCCGGCCCAGCCGTTCCCACGCCGCCAGCCCCCGCTCCTGCGTCCGCCGCTTGAGCATCGCCACCACCTCAGGCGGATCCTCCTCCGTCCGCAGTTCGTGCAGCTTCTCCACGCCCGCGGCCGTGGCCTGCTGCATCAGCGAGGCTTGGCTGAGGGCATCCTCTCGCTGGTCCGGGCCCTGGACCCGGAGGAACCTGACCAGGGCGGGCAGGCTGAATCCCTGCGCGGCCAGGGTACCGGCCACCACCACGAGGGCAGCCAAGATCAGCACGGAGCGGTGTTCCAGGGCCTCCGGCAGCGTGAGGACCGCCGCGAGCGTCACCACGCCGCGCATCCCGGCCCAGGAAATGATGGCGGGGAACTGCCACGGCGGTGCAGGATCCGTGCGGGCCACCGCGGGAATGAGCCGGGGCAGATAGGTTGCGGGAAACACCCACACCGGCCGGAGCACCAGCACAGCCAGCAGGATTACCGCGCAGCCTGCCCAGATGCGGGCAGAGCCCAAGGAATCGTCCTGGACGCCGTCGATGATGGTCCGGACCTGCAGGCCGATGAGGAGGAACACAGAGTTCTCCAGCAGGAACTGCACAGTGTCCCAGTTGCTCCGCTGGCTCACCCGGGCTGCGCCGTTCGGCATGGAAGGCGCCTTGGTGCCCATAATCAGGCCGGTGACCACGACCGCCAGCACACCGGAGGCGTGGATCGCCTCCGCCGGAAGGTAGGCAACGAAAGGTGCCATCAACGACGTCGAGGTGTTGATGGCGACGTTGCGGATCCGCAGCCGGAGCTGGGTGAGCACATAGGCCGCCGCGAGGCCCACCACCAGTCCTCCGCCTGCCGCCAGGATGAAGTCTCCGGCGATTTCCGCCGCGGACACAGTTCCGGAGAGTGCCGCGACGGCGGCGCGGAGGCACACCAGCGCGGTGGCATCATTAACCAGCGATTCGCCTTCCAGGATGCTGACGATCCTGCGCGGCATCCCCACTTTGCGGGCGATGGCGGTGGCCGCCACGGCGTCCGGCGGCGCCACCACGGCGCCCAGGGCGATGGCGGCAGCCAGCGGGATCTCGGGAAACA
The DNA here is from genome assembly GCF_056406715.1 of Arthrobacter sp. P1_B11. Lineage (NCBI taxonomy): Bacteria > Bacillati > Actinomycetota > Actinomycetes > Micrococcales > Micrococcaceae > Arthrobacter > Arthrobacter sp. P1_B11. The sequence continues at coordinate 66,194 of NZ_JBFTZQ010000019.1, read as the reverse complement.
GCCAATGGACAACCAATCCCACGGCGATGGTGCCGAAGATGACGTACCCCACGGACAGCAGCGCGATGGCGCGGCGGTTGGAGCCGAAGTCAAAGAGGGATGTCCGCAGGGCGGCCGCATAGAGCAGCGGCGGGAGTAGCCCCACCAGGACCAGCTCCGGGTTCAGCTCGATTCTCGGAACGAAGGGCAGGAAAGAACCAACCACTCCGGCCAGGACCAGCAGCAACGGAACAGAAACGTTGATTTTCCTGCCCAGCGCACTGCCGGCGCACACCACCGCCACCAGCACGAGCAGTCCCAGAGCGACGTCCATGCGGCTATTCTCTCAGCTCAGGTTTTGGCACGGGTGCCAGTTCCCGCTGCCGTTTCGCCCCGGGGGAACGGCCCGACGGCGGCGGTCCGCTTTGTTGGCAATGCCCCCTAAGTTTTCTTGAGGGGCGCGTCCGCGATGTCCGCGCCTTCGGCGGGGTCCTGCGAGTGCATGCGGATGTCAGTAGGGTCGGCCGTTTCATCCCCTTCGGCAGGGGCCTCGCTGTGGATGCGCTGCATCCCTTCCAGGTTCTCAGTCATGACTGCCGCTCCTCTGCTGGCGTTGTGTGCTGTAGGTCATCACCTAATGTTCATCTAGCTCCTGCATTCGCGGACTGTCAAGAACCTTCCCTCCGCTCTGGCCGCGGATATTCTTCTGTGCTGAACTGTGTGTTGAGTCGTGCCCGCACCATCCACTCACCGCCCACAGCAGCGCCCGAAGCAATGTCCAAAGCACCGTCGGCCAGCCGGTTCCTGCCGGCTGTTGGGAAGGATCATCACCATGGCAACGTACAAGATCGGCTACTTCGTCGGAAGCCTTGCAAGCGGTTCGATCAACCGCACGCTGTCCAAGGCGCTCATCAGTCTCGCCCCGGAGGAGCTTGAGTTCACGGAGATTCCCATCAGGGACCTGCCGCTCTACAGCTACGACTACGACGCCGACTTCCCGCCGGAAGCGCGGGCGCTGAAGGAAGCCATTGACGGATCGGACGGCATCCTCTTCGTGTCCCCTGAATACAACCGTTCCATTCCGGGAGCACTCAAGAACGCCATCGACTGGGGCTCACGCCCTTGGGGGACCAACTCCTTCGCGCGGAAGCCCACCGGGATCATCGGCGCCTCACCCGGCAGCATCGGCACCGCGGTGATGCAGTCCTCCATGCGCGCCGTGCTGAGCTTCCTCGACGCTCCCCAGCTCAACGCCCCCGAGGCCTATGTGAAGTTCAATCCCGAGGTCTTCGGAGCCGACGGGGAGGTCAAGGACGAGTCCACCGCCGCGTTCCTCCGGCACTACATGGAGGAGTACTGCGCGTTCGTCCAGCGGGTCCTAGCGGCCAATGCGCCCGGGCACATCGGCGACCTGGAGCCCGACGCCGAAAAACTGTCACGCTGAGGCGGTGGTGCGCCTGCCTGCAGTCCGGCCGTCGTAATCCAGGCCGATCTGGCGGGCAGCCTCCTGCAGGAGGGGCACAACTGTCTGTTCGATGGTGTCCGGGGGCGCGCGGTGGGTTTGCAAAGAGACATTCACCGCTGCAACAACGCCGCTCCCGCACCAGACGGGCACGGCGACGCCACGCAGGCCTTCTTCCAGTTCCTGCGAAACCATGGACCACCCTTTCGCCCTGGCCAGGTCTACTTCGGACCGTAACTGGTCGAGGCTTCCGATCGACCGCTCGGTGAAGCGCTGCAGCTGAACCGAGTCGAAGTAGGCATTCAGCTCCGGGTCCGACAGTGCCGCCAGAAGCACGCGCCCCATGCTGGTGGCCCAGGCGGGAAATCTGGTTCCCACGCTAATAGAGACATTGAGAAGCCTGGGTGACGCTATGCAGGCGACATAGACCACCTCCGTGCCGTCAAGAATGCACAAAGAGGTAGTTTCATTGAGTTCTGCGGCCAGGGACCGCAGGTGCCGCTCGGCAATGTCCGGGATAGACAGGTTCGCAAGAAATGAGGAGCCGACCTCCAGTGAGCGGGCCGTCAAGGTGAAGTGGGGGCCGTCGGCACGCAGGTAGCCGAGATCGGTCAAGGTCAGCAGGAAACGCCTGGCCGAGGCGCGGGTCATGTCCGCCTTCGCGGCGATCTGAGTCACGGTCAGGCGTGGCGTATCCGGGGCGAAGGCCCGCAGCACGTCAAAGGCCTTCTCGACCGACTTCACGAAGTACGTCGGATGCTCCTCCATGAACTCCTGCAATCCCTAGAAAACACTCGGGCACCCTGCGGGTGCTGAAGCAAACAGGGTTGCACCGAGCATATCGGAGTCATTGTGATGTCCCTCACCGTGCGGTAATCTATTTCTAGTCGCATAACGCACAGAAGTTCGCTAGTCGAACAAAACTGCATTTCCCACCCATCTAAACCACCGTCTTTCAGTGTGGAAGGACCATCAGAATGACCAACCTCGTAAACGGCTCCACAGCCACGGCAGACCCGGTGCAGCTCAAGCGGGCCAGGAAGGCGGCCCTGGCTGCGTTCCTGGGCGGCGCGCTGGAGTACTACGACTTCTTCATCTACGCCACCGCGGCCTCGCTGGTCTTCTCCAAGATCTTCTTCCCGGCCGGCAACCCCACCGTGGCCCTGATTGCCTCGTTCGCCACTTTCGGCGTGGCCTATGTCGCGCGGCCGTTCGGCGCGGTGGTCTTCGGCCATTTGGGCGACAAGATCGGCCGCAAGAACACCCTCGTGCTGACGCTGGTACTGATGGGATCGGCAACGTTCCTCATCGGCGCGCTGCCTGACTTCGCCACCGCCGGCTACTGGGCGCCTGCCCTGCTGGTGCTGCTGCGCCTCATGCAGGGACTCTCCGCGGGCGCGGAAACGGCGGGCGCCTCGGCCCTGTCTACCGAAGAAGCCCCGGAAGGGCGCCGCGGCTTCTTCGCCAGCTTCGCCATGAGCGGCATTTCCGCCGGCATCGTCCTGGCTTCCCTGGCGTTCCTGCCCGTGGCCGCGATGAGCGAAGTGGACCGCCTCGCCTGGGGCTGGCGCATTCCGTTCTGGCTGTCCATCATCGTGCTTATCGTCGCTTACCTGGTCCGCCGTTCCCTCGACGAGCCCGAGGTCTTTGAGGAAAAGCACGACCACGGCGAACTCGTGAAACTCCCGTTCGCGAAGATGTTCAAGACCCACCCGGCACAGTTCTTCCAGGTGGCCCTGATGTCCTTCGAAACCGTCACCAACACCTTCATGCAGTCCTTCGGCCTCGCCTACGCCGTGTCCGTCGGGGTCCCTGCCTCCACCATGCTTTGGGTCAGCATCGCCGGCAATGTCCTGGCCATGTTCACCCAGCCGCTCATGGCGCACCTCTCCGACCGGTTCGGCCGCCGACCCATCTTCATCGCCGGCGTCCTCGGCTCCGGTGCGATGATCTTCGTGTACTTCTCGGTCATCTCCACCGGCAACATTCCGATGATCTTCCTCACCAGCACCCTGATCACCGCCGGGACCTACGCGATGTCCAACGCCATCTACCCGGCCTGGTTCTCCGAGCTGTTCAACGTCAAGGTCCGCTACTCCGGCATGGCCATCGGCCTGCAGGTGGGCATCCTCTGCGCCGGCTTCACCCCGCTGCTCGGCACCGCCCTCGTCGGCGCCGAAAAGGCGAACTGGGGCCCCGCCGCCTGGATCGTTGCAGCGTCCTCACTGCTCGCCGTCGCCGGCGCCTTCTGGGCCCGCGAAACCAACAAAATCCCGCTCCGCGAACTCGGCAACCCCGTCCGCTAGCGGCAACCCCGGGATGGATCGGGTTGCGGAATGCCGCGGCCCGATCCACCGCCACGTGAAGGCCGCTTCATCCACCACGAAAACCCGCCCTCGGGGCCACGGGGTAGCGTAGCGTCGGCAGGCGCATTCAGCTGGCGCCTGCTCCTGCCAGTCCGGCCCGAGCGAACGAGGTACAGCACTGATGATCACCCGAGCCGACGTTGATGAAGCCACAGCGCGGATTGCCGGGCTGGTGCGTCGCACGCCGGTCATGGCGGCCGACGCCGGAAGCCTTCCCGGTGCGGTCTGGCTGAAGTGCGAGTTCATGCAGCACACTGGCACGTTCAAGGCCCGGGGGGCCTTTAACCGCGTGCTGGCCTGCAGGGAGCGCGGCGAGTTGAAGGACGACGTCGGCATAGTCGTGGCGTCCGGTGGCAATGCCGGCCTCGCCAACGCCTATGCCGCCGCCAGGGCGGGAGTGCCGGCTGCGGTCTTCGTTCCGGAGTCCGCCCCTGCGGTGAAGGTCAGGAAGCTCAGGGAGACGGGGGCTTCAGTCATCCAGCGCGGCGCGGAATACGCGGAGGCCTATGATGCCGCGATGGCCTATGCGGGTGAGACGGGTGCCGTCTACTGCCACGCCTACGACCAGCCGGAGATAGTGGCCGGTGCAGGCACTGTCGGCTCGGAACTCCTCGAACAGGTGCCGGACGTGGACACGGTGCTGGTCGCCGTCGGCGGCGGTGGACTCATGGGCGGCATCGCCGCCGCGGTAGAAGGCCGGGCGAGGGTGGTGGGCGTGGAGCCCGCCAGCGCACCGACACTTCATGCCGCCCTGGCGGCCGGGAAGCCGGTGGATGTGGCTGTTTCGGGAATCGCCGCAGACTCGCTCGGCGCACGCAGGATTGGAACGATCGGCTTTGAGGTGGCCGTGCGGACGGGCGTCCGGAGCGTTTTGGTGTCCGACGACGAGATCGTCGCCGCGCGCTCCCAGCTGTGGGCGGAGTACCGCATGGTGGTGGAGCACGGTGCAGCCACCGCCTATGCCGCCCTCAGCTCGGGTGCCTACGTCCCGGCTGCGGGCGAGCGGGTTGCCGTGATCCTGTGCGGCGCCAACACCGATCCCGCCACGCTCTGATCCCGCCACGCTCTGACGTCCGGCCAGGAAGCGCCGGCGAGCACCTGCCGGCCCGGCCAGCAGGTGCAGGCCGGGCCGGTCCGGGCGGGACGGTCCGGTCGGCACCTTTGGTCAGGCCGGGTTGGCGGCCTCGGCCACGAGGCCACCCAGATTGCGGTACTTATCCAGCCGCCGGGGCAGCAGTTCGCTGATCCCTGCGGACGCCAGGGTGGACAGTTCGTACTCGATGGCCTGCCCGAGGCGCTGGCAGAAGGCCTTGCCTTCGAGCGCGGCGTCGCTGCGTTCGTCCACAATGTGGTCCACGAGGCCGTTGGCGTACAGGGATGCCACGCTGACGCCCTGGGCCTCGGACATGGCCGGCGCAAAGTCGGTGCTCCGGTGGACGATGGCACTCGCGCCTTCGGGCGGGAGCGGGGACAGCCAGGCGTGCTGGGCCGCGATGGTCCGGTCTGCCGGCAGCAGGGCCAGCGCCCCGCCACCGGCCCCCTGGCCGAGCAGCACGGATACCGTGGGGGAGTTCAGGCCGATGAGGTCGTGCAAGGACCTGGCAATTTCGCCGGCCAGGCCGCCTTCTTCGGCCTCCTTGGACAGTGCGGCGCCGCCGGTGTCGATGACCGTCAGGAGCGGTAGCCCCAGCTCCTCGGCCAGCCGCATGCCCCGGCGCGCTTCACGCAGGGATGCCGGTCCCATGGCCGTCTGCTGTGAGGGCCGCGGCCGGGTGTGGCCGATCACCACACAGGACTTTTGGCCGAAGCGGGCCAGCGCCAGCAGCAGTCCCGGATCCTTTTCGCCCTGGCCGGTGCCGTTGAGCGGCAGCACGTCCCTGGCCCCGTACGCGAGCAGCTGCCGCAGGTCCGGTCGCCGCGGGTTGCGCGAGATTTCGATCGATTCCCAGGCGCCGGCGCCGGAGGGTTTTACGGACAGGGTCCGCGGCGGACTGACGCGCGGATGCGGGCCGGTGACAAGTATGCCCAAGGCGCGGTCAACGACGTCGGACAGCTGCCAGGGCGGGACCACCGCGTCCACCAGGCCCTTGTCGAAGAGGTTTTCGGCGACCTGGACGTTTTCCGGGAACGGTGTGCCATAGAGCGCCTCGTAAACCCGTGGTCCCAGGAAGCCGAGCAGGGCGCCCGGCTCGGCCACCGTGATGTGGCCCAGCGAGCCCCAGGAGGCCATGACTCCGCCGGTGGTGGGATGGCGCAGATAGACGAGGTAGGGCAGTCCGGCCTGCCGGTGCGCCCGGACCGCCGCGCTGATTTTCACCATGGACAGGAAGGCGATGGTCCCTTCCTGCATGCGCGTGCCCCCGGAGGCGGGTCCGGCCAGCAGTGGAAGTCCTTCCCGGGTTGCCCGCTCGACGGCGTTCACGATCCGCTCCGCCGCGGCAAGCCCGATGGAGCCTGCCAGGAATCGGAACTCGCTGACGATAACCGCCACCCGGCGGCCGCGGATGAGGCCTTCCCCGGTCAGGACGGACTCATCCACCCCCGTCCTCTCGCGGGCCGCCGCCAGTTCCAGCCGGTACTCGGGACCCGGGTCAGGGTCCGAGACCGGGGTGTCCCAGCTCCGGTAGGAGCCGGGATCGATCACGGCGGCAATGAGCTCCGTGGCGCCCAGGTGCCGCACCTTCTGTTGTGTCAGCATTCTCAGCGGCCTTCCTGCCCGGAACCTGAGCTGCCGAGGGTTGCCGGAGCCAGGCCCAGCCACTGCCGGATCTGGTCCCCGTCCTGATCCAGCAGCGGCGGGGCTGTGTGCGCCTTCAGCGTTGTTTCGGCGGTGTCGGCCGCGCTGAAGAACCGCAGCGGCGGCCCCGGCAGGCTTACGTTCCCGAGGATCTTGTGCTCGACGTCGATCACGAGCCCCTGCGAGTGGACCTGTTCCCACTCATAGACTTCGTCCAGCGTCCGGACCTTGCCCGCCGGGATTCCGGCCTCGTTGAGCTTGCCGAGCAGCGGTTCGGCCTCGAAGTCGGAGAATACCCGTTCGACCTCTTCGATGACTTTTTCGCGGTTGCGCACCCGGTCCGCGTTGGTGGCGAACTCCGGCCGCGTGGCGTCGATCCCGAAGGTCGAGGCAAACGTGGCCCACAGCTTTTCGCTTCCCACGCTGATCTGGACCCTGCCCTGCCGGCAGTGGAACAGGCCGTACGGCGCGATGGACGGATGGTGGTTGCCCTGCGCCTTGGGGACCTCACCCGCGACCGTGGCCCTGGTGCCCTGGAAGGCATGGACCCCGATCAGTGCCGCAAGAAGGGACGTGCGGACTATCTGCCCCTGGCCGGTGCGTTCGCGTTGAAGGAGTGCCGCGAGGGTGCCGAACGCGCCGTACATGCCGGACAGCAGGTCCGCGATGGGCACGCCCACCCGCTGGGGATCGTCCGGGCCGGAGCCAGTCAGGGACATCAGCCCGGCTTCGCCCTGCAGGATCTGGTCGTAGCCGCTTCGCCGGGACTCCGGACCGTCGTGCCCGAAACCGGTGATGGACAGGACCACCAGCGCCGGATTCAGCGCGTGCATCTCGGCGGCCGAGAATCCCAGCCGGTCCAGTACGCCGGGACGGAAGTTCTCGATCACGACGTCCGCCCGTTCCAGCAGTTCGCGCAGGACCGTCCGCCCGTCGTCGCTCTTCAGGTCGAGGGCAATGGATTCCTTGTTGCGGTTGCACGATAGGAAATACGTGGCCTGGGGATCGTCCTCGGGGCCGACGAACGGCGGCCCCCAGCCGCGCGTGTCGTCTCCGGTGCCCGGGTTCTCGACCTTGATGACGCGCGCGCCGAGGTCGGCCAGCATCATTCCGGCGTGGGGCCCGGCGAGGGCGCGGCTCAGGTCCACCACGAGGTAGCCCGAGAGGGGGCCCTCTGCCTGGGGCGTGAAATCAGTGCTCATGCGGGGTTTCCTTACTTGCTGTACGGGCTTTGCTGCAGGGGTGGCGTTCCGGTTCCGGGCTACATCCAGCCCGGGACCACCATGACCAGCCAAGCGACGGCGGGTCCGGCGGCAACCACGATGCCGCTGTAGGCGAGGATCTGCTTGTAGAACTTGTCCTTGTCCACGTCTTCCGGTGCGTTGGCCAGAACCAGGGCGCCGTTGGTGGAGAAGGGAGAGACGTCCACGATCGTGGAAGCGACTGCCAGCGCTGCGATGACGCCCACGGCGCCCACCTCGCCGCTGGCCAGGAAGGGAACTGCCAGCGGGATGAGAGCGGCGAGGATGGCCGTAGAGGAGGCGAAGGCCGAGACGATGCCGCCGATGTAGCAGATCAGCAGGGCTGCCAGCAGCGGCATGCCCATGTTCGACACGCTGTCGGAAACGAACTTGATGGTGCCGGCTTCCTCGAGGACGCCCACGAAGGTCAACATGCCGCAGATGAGCAGGACGGTTGACCAGCTGATTTTGTTCACGGCGCCCTTCTGGGCGGCCGGGGACACGAGGGCCAGGATGATGGCGATGGTGATGGAGACGAAGCCGACGTCCACCTTGAAGCCGAGGGAAATGACGGCGAGGGCCACCAGACCGAGGATGGTGACAAGCTGGGGAACGTTGGCACGGGCACCGTTCCCGGCAGCCGGTGCGGCGGAAGCGGCGGCGCCGGAAGCGGCGGAACCCGGGGTGCTGGTGCCCTTCGCGGAGACGCCGGCGGGGGAGATGTCCGAGCCGGAGCCCTGCAGCGTGACGCCGGCCGCACGGGCACCGACGCTGACGGACATGCGGGTTTCAGCGGCCTGTTCCACCAGGCGGCCGGCCTTCGTGGAGCGGAACCTGTTGCCGCCAAGGACGATGGACAGCACCACGGCAATGGCGAGGTTGAAGACGAAGCTGGCCAGGAAGATCGCCATGGGGTTCGTTTGCAGGTCCGTCTTGGCGATGATGCCGTTGACAGTGACACCGTAGACGGCGATGGGGGAGAAGCCGCCGGCCTGGGCACCGTGGATGACCATCATGCCCATCATGAGCGGGTTGATCTTGTGCTTGGCGGCGAAGCTCAGGGCAATCGGCGCAATGATGGCGACGGCGGCGGGCGACAGGGCGCCCACGGCGGTGATCAGGGCGGTGATGGCGAACATGACCCAGGGGATGAGGGCCACTTTGCTGCCGACGAGCCGGACGGCGCCCCTGACCAGCAGATCTATGGTGCCGTTGTTTTGGGCGATGGCGAACAGGTAGGTGACCCCGACGATCGTCAGGAACAGGCCGCCGGGGAAGTTGGCAAGGATGTCGTTGGTGGACATCCCCAGCACGACTGATCCCAGGACGAACGCCCCTACGAAAGCCAGGGCACCCATGTTGAGGGGCAGCACCGTGGCCAGCAGGAACATCACCGCCAGGATGATGATGGACAGTACGGGAGCGGACATCGTTGTTCCTCCGGATCAAGAGATTGGATGTGACGTGGCTTACTGGCTCACTGGCCTAGCCTCCTAGACACTAGGTGACTTTGTCAATAGTTCTCCGCTAGGCTGGGGTTGACGACGACGCCGGAAGGACGCGCATGCCCAGGAAAGCAGCAACGCAACAGATCTCCCGTCTCTCGCGGCCGCGGCTCTACGAGCAACTGGTGGAGCAACTCATGGACTTCATCGAGTCCGCCCAGCTGGGACCGGGCGACACCCTGCCGGCAGAGCGCGACCTGGCTGAGCGGCTGGGTGTCTCGCGGGCAACGCTTGCCCAGGCGCTGGTGGCCCTCGAGGTGCTCGGTGTGATCGACGTCCAGCACGGCACCGGCGCGGTGCTGGTCTACCGGCCCAACGTCCCGTCCGTGATCAAAGGCCTCCGCGAGCACCGCAGCAGGCTCCCCGAGATCGTGGAGGCGCGCAGCACGCTTGAGGTCAAACTGGCGGAACTGGCGGCCACCCGGCGGACCGACTCTGACATGAAGGCCATCGAGAACGCGCTGGACGCGATGGCAGAAGAAGTGGCCTCGGGTGCCAAGGGCGCACGCGGCGACGAGCTTTTCCACCAGGCGGTCACTGCCGCCGCGCATTCCGCGGTTCTTGCCCAGCTCATGACGTTCATTGCCGGGATGATCCTGGAAACCCGGCTCGAATCGCTCGGGCAGCCTGGCAGGCCGGAGCAGTCACTCGCCTCCCACCGCAAGATCGCCGACGCCATCAGGGCCCAGGACTCCGCGGCCGCAGCAGCGGCGATGTTGGAGCATATCGATCTTGTCTCCGACGTGGCGCTGCTGAAGTGAGCATGAAGCCGTTTCTGTTGCTCGCCTCGCGGGCCGAAGACGCCGCCGCCGAGGATGAGTACGAGGCCTACCTCCGCTACGGCGGGCTGGAGCCGGACCAGCTGAGACGGATCCGGATGGAGCAGGCTCCGCTCCCGCATCTCGACCTGGACGATTATTCCGGTGTAATCGTGGGCGGCAGCCCGTTCACGTCCAGCGACCCCGCAGACCATAAATCAGAGTCCCAGCGCCGGGTGGAGCGTGAATTGTCGGCGCTGCTGGACCGGATTGTGGCCGAGGACTTCCCGTTCCTGGGCGCCTGCTACGGAGTCGGAACCCTCGGCCTGCACCAGGGCGCGGTGATTGACCGGACCTACGGGGAGCAGTTGGGCGGCGTGACCATCAGCCTGAGCCCGGAGGGCCTGGAGGACCCGCTGCTGGCCGGAATGCCGGCACAGTTCACCGCCTTCACCGGCCACAAGGAAGGCTGCACGGTCCTTCCCTCCCATGCGGTGCTGCTGGCAAGCTCGGCGGCTTGCCCGGTGCACATGTTCCGGATCAAGAAGAACTTGTACGCCACGCAGTTCCATCCCGAGCTTGATGCCGAAGGCCTCGTGACCAGGATCGACATCTACCGCCACGCCGGGTACTTCCCGCCCGAATCTGCTGAGGAACTGATGGAGGCTGCCCGGACCTTCACGGCAACAGAGCCCATGAAGATCCTGCGGAATTTCGTCAAGATCTACGGCCGGTAGCTGGTAGCCGACAGCCAGTGCCGGGTAACGCAAGAGGACGACGGCGGGTGGATCCCGCCGTCGTGTCCGCTTTTGCCGGACCCGACAAGCCCTGTTTTCATCGCCCGGGTGACCGCCGACCTCCAGGAATTGCCTAAAAAGACATCCAGTACGAGGTTTTCGGCCCGGACCTGTGGCTGGCTGACTTCCAGTAACTGCGCGGTCAGCTGTCCTCGGCCGCCGCTGGAACGGCCGAGAGGTGCTCATGCACGGCAAGTACGTCGCCGGTTTCGGTCCGGGTGAATATGATGGTCTCCCGTTCATCGCTGGCCAGGGTTCTGCGGCCGGGTCCGGTCCGGACGAGTGTGGCCACGCGGTGCGTAAAGATCGCCGTAGTGCCGAGCATCTGGATGTTCTGCTCGCTGCTGCGGCAATCGAGGACTTTCCAGCCCGAACCCACCCAGGTATCCCACACCTCCCGATACTCGCTTCGGGAACCCAGCGACTCAGGCTCCGGATGGAAAATGAACGTGGCCGATGGGCTGAACGCGGCGAAGTAGCGCTCGGTATCCGTCGATGCGAAGGCAGCGACCAGTCGGTCGGCGGCATCCTGGACGTCCGCCCGGCTCAGCGGCGCAGTCCCGGCGAGACGTGCCATGGCCCGGATCGGTGCCCCGTCGGCGTCGGGAATGCTGAGCGGAAAGAGGAAAACCTCGACGCCGGCGCCCCCAGCCGCTGCCCGTTCAATCTGTTCCAGCCCGGTGAGGTTTTCGACGATAACGCACCCGTTCGCGGCCAGGATGTGGTGTGCCGGGAAGTCTTGGCCCGCTGTCCTGTCAACGCTCAGCGCATCCAGCCCGACGGTACGGTAGCCGCGGTCCACGATCAGCTGCGCGGCGTCGGCGTGGAGCCACGGATGGTCCAGGTACTCTGGCGAGCCCCAGTGGCTGGCGAAGCCCGTGTGGAGCAACAGGATCCGGTCCGGATGCCCTGCCCGTCCGTCGCCGGGAGCCGGCCGGATGCCGGCGAGGTGTTCCGCAGTGATAACGCCGCCCGGCCCGGCGGAGCGGACGTCGACCAGTTCCACGGGTCCGTTGAACTGGGCCGGCGGCAGCGCATCGAGTGCCGGGAAGGCATCGTGGACGTGGAACGGTGCGTCAAGGTGCGTTCCCGAGTGGGAGCCGAGGGCGAGGGCAAGCACGTTGGCGCCGTCGCCGTCGGCCGTCAGCGCCGGGGTGATCCGCACTTCGGGATCTCCGGGATAGACGGGCATCCCCGTCCGGAGCGGGACGCTCAGATCCATCCAGGTCACGGTCGGACCGCCAGTTCGTCCAGATCCAGGTTCAGATCCAGATCCTGGTGCCCCGGCGCAACGACGTGTCCGGCGCTGTCCGTCACCGGAGGCACGGCAACGTTCCGGCTGGGAATCCAGCGCGGACCGGCCTCGGGAAACACGGCGCGGGGTTCGGGGAAGATCCAGAGCAGCCCCAGATAGAGCACCGCGGCAAGGACCAAGGAGGCTGGGAGGCTGATGTCCACGCCGCCAGCGAGGTTGCCCAGCGGGCCCTGGAATTGGCCGGGCATGTTGACCAGGCACAGTCCCGCCGCGGCGCTCAGCAGCCACGCCAGCATTCCGCGCAGGTTCCAGCCATGGTTGAACCAGTAGCGGCCGCCTGTCTGGCGGCGGTTGAAGACCTGCAGGGCCTCCGCGTCGTACCAGCCGCGGCGGGTGATGAAGCCGATGATCATCACCACCATCCAGGGGGCAGTGCACGTGACAATCAGCGTGGCGAAGGTGGAGATGCTCTGGACGAGGTTGAAGGCGAAACGGCCCACGAAGATGAACGCAATGGCCAGCACGCCGATGAACACCGTGGCCTGCACGCGGTTGAAGCGCGGGAAGACACTGCTGAAATCCAGTCCGGTTCCGTACAGCGAGGACGCACCCGTGGACATGCCGCCGATCAGGGCGATCGCGCACAGCGGGACGAAGTACCAGGCGGGGGAGACTGCCAGGAGCCCGCCCACATAGTTGGGGGCCGCCGGATCCATGAACTCCGGTGCCTTGGTGGCGATGATGGAGGCGGTGGCGAGCCCGAAGACAAACGGTACAAGGGTGGCGAGCTGTGCCAGGAGGGCGGCCCCCATGACCTTGCGCTTGGGGGTGTTCGTGGGAATGTACCGCGCCCAGTCGCCGAGGAAGGCGCCAAAGGAAATTGGGTTGGACATCACGATGAGGGCGGCGCCGATGAACGCCGGGATGAAACCGGCTACGCCCAGGCCGTCCAGGCCCACGCCGAAGGCGCCGGCAAAGTTCAGATCCAGGTCTCCGGCGAACGCGATGTATCCGACCACGAACAGGAGGGTGGCCGCCGTGACGGCGATCTTGTTCACGAGCAGCATGAACCGGAACCCGTAGATGCAGACAGCCAGCACCAGAACCCCGAAGAGCCCGTAGGCCACGGCAAAGGAACCCATGTCCTGGGGCAGGCCAACCAGGCGGTTGAGGCCTCCCACCAGAGCGTCGCCGGAACTCCACACCGAGATGGAGAAGAACGCGGTGGCGGTCAGGAGCGAGAGGAACGACCCCACGACCCGGCCGTGGACGCCAAGGTGGGCGGACGACGAGACCGCGTTGTTGGTACCGTTTGTCGGCCCGAAAACGGCCATCGGCGCCAGCAGGAGCGCCCCGACAGCCAGGCCGAGGACCGTGGCTGCGAGACCCTGCCAGAAGGAGAGGCCGAAGAGGATGGGAAACGCTCCAAGGAACGCCGTGGAAAACGTGTTGGCGCCGCCGAACGAGACCCTGAACAGATCAAAAGCGGTGGCATTCCGGTGCTTCTCCGGGATCTGTTCGATGCCGAAGGCTTCTACCTCGGTTACTTTGCCGCGGCCGCTTTGGCCGCCTTTGGCCTTATGCTGCCTATTTTCCACGCTGATCTCCATCCGACGGCAACGCCTCATGTTGCTTAGCGAGCATCACAAGTTGTTAGTGAGGCTACATTTTTAATGAGGCTACCGTGTGAAGAGGCTCACATCAAAGATTTCTTTCTCATGACGCGGGAAGGGTTCAGCCCCTCCCTTCCACTGACTCAGAAGGGATCGGCTAAAAGACAGCGGACGACGGCGGGTGCGCCCCGCCGTCGTCCGCTTGCCCTCTGGAAAAGGGTCTCCAGTGTTCGTTCGCGCTGTGATGCTTAGTGCGGGGGCGTCACCATCGCCTCGTAGGTCAGGATTTCGGTCCCATTGCCCTCTTCGCCATTGTCCGGGGCCACCCGCATGGTGAGGTGGTTCCCCTCGGCCGTCATCTTGAACGGGTTGCGGGTCGCGACGTGGCCGCCCGCGCTCCACCGCTGGAACGGTGCATCGTGCAGTGTGTTGTGGGTGTTGATGTCGATCAGTGCCATGCCGCCCAGCTCGTACGTCGCGGAAGGACCTCCTGCGGCAGGTGTCTGGGGCAGGTTGGCTATCCCGGCGCACAACATCGTGGAACTCGCCGCGTATTGGCAGTCCTGGTAGTCGATGAAGTTGTCCGGGTTCTGCCAGGAGGTTAGCTCCTTGCCCTTCAGGTTCCACTCGGCGAAGCGGCGCGAACCCCAGGTATTGCCTACGAGGTGGCCGGTCTGCTTGTCCATGACAATGCCGCCGAAGTGGTCCTTGACCTCAAACTGCCTGTGGACGTCCAGCGTGCGGGCGTCAACGCGGTACACGATCGAGCTGCTGTCGGGGCGGTACTCCGCGACCGGAACCCAGACGTTGGTGCCGTCGAAATCGATGCCGCCCGGGTGGTACATGGCGCCCTCGCCCAGGACGATGTCCTTCTGGAGGTTCCCCGCCTTGTCCATGACAAACAGGTGTCCTGTTCCCTTGCCGGGCGTACGGTCGTAGCCGCCCTGCGGGCTCGGGAACTTCACGGTGGGCTCGATAATCTCCACCGAGGACAGGAAAATGTGGTCCTTCGTGAACGCTATCCCCTCGGTGTGGAACGTCGGGAAGTCCAGTTCCAGCCTGCTGGTCAGCTGCCAGGCGGTGTTGCGGTCGACGGCGGTGAAGGCGTCTGCGACGGCGGTGTCCGCCCCGTGGTGGCCGGCATTGCCGGGATTCTGGTCTCCAGGGTTTTGGGAGGCCTGGGCGACAGCCGTGCCGCCGATGGCCGACGCTGCGAAGGCGGCCGCGATCACGGCCGCGACGATGGTGCGGGTGCGGGTGGTGCTCATTGGGGAGGGGCCTCTCGTTGGTTCGGACCGGGGCGACGCTACCGACTGGTAGTGAACTGACGGCAACCGCTGCCTTAACACTGCTGGGACAGCCCCGCCCTTCGGGATGCCTGACCGATTTTTCCCCATTGACTTAGGCCCCGGGAGGGCTAACGTTGAACTACGGCAACAAGGATCTGTTGCACGCGCGTGCGCTGGAGGGGGCAGCAGCACTTGCGGGCTGTTCGCACATTCAGGCCTCGGTCTGCAGTCCGCAAACCTTCAGCTTTGCTCCGCTCCGGAGCACCACAACATCAGGTCTCAACTTAGTCCCCAGGTAGCGTCCCATGACCGCTAATTTCGTTACTGCTTTTGCCGTTAAATCCTTCGACGTCCCGGATAAGAAAAGGTATCCGGACAAAGCCGAGGTGGATCTCGTGAGTGTGAACGACTACTCGGTCGCCCGGCTGATTCTCGCCCCGGGCTGGCAGTGGTCGGTGTGCTCCAAACACACGGAGAAGACAGATTTCTGCGAACACAACCACCTCGGATTCTGCCTGTCGGGCACGCTGGAAATCGCCACACCCGACGGCCAGAAGTCCATCATCCACGCCAATGACACCTACGCCATTCCGCCAGGCCACGACGAATGGGTGGTGGGTGCCGAGCCGTTCGTGGCCGTTGAATTTCTCGGTGCGGCGTCGTTCGGCCGGCCTTTCAGCCGCGGCCAGCACGCCCGAATCTGACACGTCTCTGACCCCGTCCCCTGCTCAGCCGACGTGGACCCACGGGCGCCTCGACACGTCCGGCTCCGCTTCGCGCAGGACCTCGCGGGTGACAGGTGCGATCTCGCCCTCTCCGAGAAACAGGAACCGGAGCAGATTGACCACAGGATTGCCTTCAGTCCAGCGGAAGTAGATGTGCGGCATCAGTCCGGTCACGTCCCGGATATGCAGGAGCACCGAGGCGATGGAGTTTGGCACCACCGGCCCGTGCACCTCAAGAACCGGGTAGCCGTGCCGGACGATTCCGCGGACCTCCAGGGCCGTTTCGAAGTCCGAGGAATCGTCCACGATCACCTCCAGGAACAACGCCTGGTAGTCCAGCGGCAGGTGGCTGACCTCGATCGCAGAGGTCAGCTTGTCCCGGTAGGCTTCCGCGGTCAGGCGCAGCGGCTCGTGCGCGATGATGCCGATCGGCCCGTCCAGGTTGGAGGACATGAATTCCAGCGCCTGGCGGTCGAGGTGGACGTGGGTGGCGTGCAGTTGAAAGGAACGCCGGATCCGGGACAGGAGCGAGATCACGATGATGCCGAGGATGAAGAACGAGGCGATCCGGAGGCCTTCGGGCCGTTCGAAGATATTGGCCACCGTGGTGTAAATGAACACTATTGCGATGGCTCCGAACCCGATCGTGCGCTTGCGCTGTTGGCGGCGGCGGGCCGAAAGCGTGACCGCCACCGCTGCCGAGGTCATCAGCACCAGCACGCCGGTGGCGTAGGCGCCGCCCTGTGCATCGACGTCGGCCTTGAAGAGGATGGTGACCAGGAACCCGATCAGCGTGAAGACCAGCACCAGCGGCCGAACCGCCCTGGCCCACCCCGGGGCCATACCGTAGCGGGGAAGGTACCGCGGCACGAGGTTCAGCAGCCCTGCCATGGCGGAGGCGCCGGCGAACCAGAGGATGGCGATGGTGCTCAGGTCATAAAGGGTGCCAAATCCGTTCCCCAGATATTCATGGGCCAGGAACGCCAGGGCCCGGCCGTTGGCCTGTCCGCCGGGCTCGAACTCCTGGGCAGGGATCAGAACCACCGTGGTGAAGCTCGTGGTGACCAGGAACGAACTCATGATGACGGCGGCAGTGGTCAGCAGCTTCCTGGCGCCATCGATCCTGCCCGCCGGATGCTCTTCGGTGTCGCCTGGCCGCCCCTGGATCTGGGGCATCACCGCCACGCCCGTTTCGAAGCCGGACAGGCCCAGGGCCAGTTTCGGGAAAACCAGCAGGGCAATGCCGACCACCATGACGGGGCTTCCGTGCGATGTGGTCAGGGCGTGCCACCAGTCGCCCACGGCCACCGGATGGGTCAACGCTTCGAAGACGGTCGAGGCGACCACCACCACGTTCAGGCCCAGATAGATGGCGACCAGGGCCACCGCGACGCCGATGGCCTCCTTAAAGCCGCGGAGGAATACCGCGGCAAGCAGCGCCAGCAGGACCAACGTGACAGCGACACTGTTGCCCTGCAGCCAGCCGGGGGCATAAGGGTTCTGGATCGCGTGCGCTGTCGCATCGGCAGCCGACAAGGTCATGGTGATCATGAAGTCAGTGGCCGCAAAGCCCAGCAGCACCAGGACGAGGAGTTTGCCGCCCCAGCGCGGCAGCAGGCGCTCCAGCATCGCGATGGACCCTTCGCCCCTCGGGCTTTCACCGGCTACCCTGCGGTATACGGGCAGGGCGCCCAGCAGGGTCACGGCCACCAGCACGAGGGTGGCCAGCGGGGAAATCACGCCGGCCGCAAGCGCGGCGATGGCCGGCTGGTAACCCAGCGTGGAGAAATAGTCCACACCGGTCAGGCACATCACCTGCCACCAGGAATGCTTCTTCAGATGGGAATCGCCCACAGCGCCTGGGCCTTGGTGTGAACCCTTGGCGTCCTGCAGGCCGAACAGCAGCCAGTTCCTGAATTTTTCCCTGGCCCCCGGGCTGGGCGCCGAAGGATCCAACGGCGGTCTGCTAAGCGTGGTCATGTGAGCCTCTCCGGGCGTTGCGCACTTCGACATAACAAATGAATCCGGCGGTGGCCGGCAGATACCAGTGCCTGCGTCGCCGGACGGGCCGGTAGGTGTGGCCGAAGGGATCCTGGACATGAACGTCGTCCAGCTCGTCCCCGTGGGAAAGTCTGCGATCGATCTCCTGCAGGTCGGGCGTGTGCGATGCGACCCCTTCGATGACCACGGTCCAGGAACCCACGGCCGGGCCCGCTTCCAGGGCGAGCGTTTCGAACAGGTCCTGCAGCAGATCAGTCAGGGTTTCGGGGTAAAAACGCCGAAGCCGAAGCGCGTCCGGATGCACGTCCTGCGCCGCCAGCCAAGCCTGGCGGAGCCAGTGGAACTCCACCGGACCGGTTGCCGGCCCCAGCACGAGGCGGCGGTCCGGGGCGAGGGCCAGGCGCCGCTCGTCGCCACTGCGGTCGATGATGCACGCCGCTTCGCCCACGTACTCAAATGCCGGCAGGAGTTCCTCTTCAGACCGGTGATAGGAAAACTCTCCGCTGTCATCCACGGCGACGAAATCCTGCGCGTGGCCGGCATTGCCCGGGATGGCCGGCGAGCCCGGTTCCGGGCGAGGGGTGGTGTTCATCCAAATCGGCTCCTGCCGAGGATCGGCCTGCGGCCACGGCGGCCGGGGCGTCCTCTTGCTTCATGACAGCACGGGCCAGGCCCGGCGGGGGCGGGTCTTAACGGTTTCCATACGCTTCTTAACGCTTTCCATACGCGCCCGGTGTGCCAGGAGTGTTGGCACCGCCCCGGGGAAGGGATAACGTCACAGCCAAGGGTGCCGGTCCAACGAAGGAGTCGCTGCCGTGACCATTGTCGACAACGCTGTGTACGTCGAAGGCCGCCGGACGGCGGACCCTGAGGGGCTGGAGGAGACGTATTTCCTGCTGCGCCAGCGCGAGGGAATGGCATGGATCGGTCTCTACCGGCCGGATGCGCCGGAGTTACGTTCGGTGGCCGACGAATTTGATCTCAGCCCGCTGGCAGTCGAGGACGCGCTGACCGGCCACCAGCGGGCGAAGCTGGAGCACTACGGCGAGACCCTGTTCATGGTGCTGCGCCCGGCCCGCTATCTCGATGACGTGGAAAAGGTGGAGTTCGGCGAGATCCACATCTTCATTGGGCCCGACTTCGTGGTGACCGTCCGCCATGCCGAATCGCCGGACCTGGCCAAGGTTCGCCGGCGCATGGAATCCCAGCCCGGGTTCCTCGCCCTCGGGCCGGATGCGGTGCTGTACGCCATCCTGGACCAGGTGGTGGACGAATATGAGCCCGTGGCCGCCGGCCTCGAGAACGACATCGATGAAATAGAGGACGAACTCTTCGGCGCGGACCCGGAGGTCTCCCGCCGGATTTATGAGCTCTCCCGCCAGGTCATCACGGTCCAGCGCGCCACCGGGCCGCTGGCCGGCATCCTGCAGGCGCTCATGACGGGTACGCCCGACCACCACCCCGGCCCGGAACTGCAGGACCACCTCCGGGATGTCCTGGATCATGTCCTGCGGTTGAACGACCGGATCGCGTCCTTTCGCGCCCTGCTCCAGAATGCGCTCGCGGTCAATGCTGCCCTCGTGGCGCAGCGGCAGAATGATGAAATGCGCCGACTCACTGAGTCCAGCTTCGCCCAGAGCGAGCAAGTCAAGAGGATTTCCTCGTGGGCGGCCATCCTCTTCGCGCCCACGCTGATCGGCACCATCTACGGCATGAACTTCCACTCCATGCCTGAACTCGAGTGGGTTTTCGGCTACCCGATGGCCATCGGCCTGATGGTCGGCATGGGCATAATCCTGTACGTCGCGTTCAAGCGCAACAACTGGATCTAG
The DNA here is from genome assembly GCF_056406715.1 of Arthrobacter sp. P1_B11. Classification (NCBI taxonomy): domain Bacteria; kingdom Bacillati; phylum Actinomycetota; class Actinomycetes; order Micrococcales; family Micrococcaceae; genus Arthrobacter; species Arthrobacter sp. P1_B11. The sequence continues at coordinate 46,634 of NZ_JBFTZQ010000019.1, read as the reverse complement.
GGTAGCGGCGGAGGCCTACCCATCCCGCCGCCCGGGCCGAAAGAGACTGATCTGTCCGATACCCAATTTGGGTGGGGTCAGGCGCCAGGCAGCGAAATCCTCAAGTTTTCCAGAACCTGCCCCGTCCACACTGGCCGTGTTCCATCCTCATTGCGGCGGTGGCGCAGACATCCGAAGCCCGGGAAATGCCCAAGGGCCATCCCGTGAATCCTCGGGGATCTGCACTACAGGGGAACGGCAGGCCTGCGGCTCTTTGGGTCGCAGGCCTGCCCTCTTCTTTAGTGGACCAGCTCGTTCTTTAGTGGACCAGCTCGCGGGTCAGGCCGTAGGGGACGTCGTCGCTGAGTGAAACGGTGTAATGCCCGGGGCTGAGCCACGTGACCAGAATGCCCTTGTCGTGGGTGCGGGAAGCGACCATCTGGAGGTCCCGGACCACGGAATTTAGCCGCTCTTCGACGTGGCGGGCGCTGTCCACCTTCACTTCGACGGGTTGGGCGGTGGTGGTGTTCATGGTGGGATACCTTTCTGCTTAGTCCTGGGTGCGCTTCACGGTTGTCCCGGTAAGGGGGACCGTGACGTCGCCGCCGAACGGGGCCACGCCTGCTGGTTGCCCGGCCGATCCCGACGAGTCAGGAGTTGCCGTCAGCGTGAGCCCGGCAGTCATGGCACCGAACTTCGTGGCGTGCCACGTGAGGTTGCCAACGGTCCGTGTTTCTCCGGGCGGTATGGCGATGGCCTCCGGGGAGGACGGCCTGAAGTCGAAGCCCTTCGGCGCAGCAGCACTGATGGTGCCGGTGAACGTGGCGCTTCCGCTGTTGTGCAAAGTTACGGGGCGGGTGGCACGCGCGCCGATCTTCACATTGCCGAAGTCAGCCGGCTCCGGTAAGGCGGTCAGCTCTGCGCGGGCCACGGGATCTGCCGCGTAGGCGGCCATGGCCGGCAGGGCCTTGTTGCTGTAGTCAAACAGGGCCTGGTTCTCCCAGGCGTTGCCCGACGCAGGATCCTCGGGATCCCAGCCGCTTCCGACCACGGACGTCCAGGCCGGCTCCCAGTAGACAGTTCCGATGCCCCTGCCGCCGGGCGCGGAGGCCACGACGTCCTGGACTGCGCGGAAGTTGGCCGCCTGGCCGGCTGGCGTGGCCGGGTAGCCCTTGACCAGCGAGGTTGCGCTCTTGATGACGTTGTCATAGGGCGAGTTCGGGTTGTCGGCCAGGGTGAAGGGGTAGGCGGTTTCGACCACCAGGACGTCCTTGCTGTACCGCGCAGAGAGGGTGCTGACGGCGTTCTGCAGGTCAGCGAGCGTGCCGTGCCAGTAACCGTAGTAGGACAAGCCGATGACGTCGAAGGGCACCGCGCGGGCGGTGACTTCATCAAACCACCACGTCAGTCCGCCGATGCCGTTGTTGATGTTGGTCAGGTGCAGGATTTTCTTGGTGTCCGGGCTGACTTCGGCAACGGCGCGGGATCCGGCTGTGAGGAAGGCTGCGAGGTTGTCCCACTGTGCGCCGCTTACGGAGTCGTTGGGGTTGACGTCCCAGGTCTGGCCGTACGGCCACATCATCCCGGGGTTGATTTCATTGCCGATCTGCGCGGCGTAGGGAGTGATTCCGGCAGCCTTGAGCGCCGACATGACGTCTCGTGTGTGCTCGTAGACGGCATCTGCGAGAGCCGCCGGGGTGAACCCTTTCCACGCTGCGGGCATTCCCTGCGCGCCCGGGTCCGTCCAGCGGTCGGAGTAGTGGAAATCGACGAGGACCTTCATGCCAGCGTCCTTGGCGCGCCGGGCCATTGCGACCATGTGGGCGCTGTCGTTGTAGCCGTCTGCCGGGTTTACCCAGACCTTGAGGCGGACGACGTTGGCGCCGGCGTCGGCGAAGGCCGTGACGGGATCCACGGCCGTGCCGTCTGCGGTGGAATAGGCTGCCCCGTTGTCCTCGTTTTTGGGGACGCCTGAAAGGTCTGTGCCACGGATGGCGCGCTCGGCGCGCCCGCCGGTGAAGGTGACGTTGTCCATGCTGGCCCAGGCGCCGGCACCCGTGGTGCTCAGCTGCAGGGTGCAGTCGCCGCCGCTGACGTAGGCGCTCACGGCCAGAGACAGCCACTTGTCGTCGGTTTCGGTGGAGGGCAGCACCGTGGAGCCATCGGTGCCGCAGCCGGTGAGGACCAGCTTCGAAGAGCCCGCCGGTCCGCCGGATTTGATGTTTGCGCGGAAGGTCCGCCAGCCTTCAGTCAGGCCGGTGAGGGTCTGGGAGGTGGTGGCGGTGCCCGCGGAACCGAGCCAGTGGGTGAGGCGGCTCGCGGACTGGTTGCCGCCGCCTTCCGTTTTCGCCGATCCTGCGGGACCGGCCACGGTCCAGCCGCTGAACCCCGATTCGAAGCCGGCGTTGGCGACTGTACCGGCGGCGAACGCCGGAACGGGGGCCAGCAGCGTGCCGGCGGCCAGTGCCATGGCGGCGGCCGCGGGTATGACGCGCCGTGCCTGTTTGTTTCTGATGGTGCTGTGCGGGGTGGTGCTCTTCATTGCTCGTCCTCCTCGACGTGTGGAAGCCGGCCCGGATCGTGCTGGATCCGGGCCGGCGGTCTGTGGTGCCTAGCTGTTTCCTTCCGGGGCGTGGATGACGCTGACAGTGCCGCCGGGGACGACCGCCGTGTGCTCGAACGCTGCTCCGGTGAGCAGGTCCGTGCCGGAGGCCGGGTACTCGGCGTCGGCGTCGGAGTGGTTGATCAGGAACGTGAAGTGGTCTGTCGGGGTGCTGCGCGTGATGACCTCCAGCCCCTGCGGGGGCTGGGGCGCCGTTGCGATGCCGGCGGCGCCGGCGGCGTCAAGAACGACGGCGGCGAGGTCACCGTCGTCGAGCTTGGTGGACACGTACCACGCGGTGCCGCGGCCGAAGGCATTGCGGGTAATTGCCGGCCCCGAGGCCGCAGGTCCGTCTACGTAGCGCGAAACCACCGTTGCCGAGCCGACGTGGATGTCCTCGGCCCAGACCGTGCCGGAGCCCGAGCCGCCGCTGAGGCTGACCGTCTCCTGCTCACGGAGCGGCAGGAACTCATAGATTTCCAGTCCGAGAATGTCGCGCAGGGCACCCGGGGATGCGCCCGCCGGGACGGTGTCGTTGCCGTCGACTATTCCGGAGAAGTAGGAGACGAGGAAGTGCCCGCCGCCGTCGACGTATTCCCGCAGGTTCGCGGCCGCCTTCTCACCGATCAGATAGAGGGCAGGTGCGAGGACCAGGTCGTAGGCGGACAGGTCAGCTTCCGGATGGGCGAAATCGACGGTGATCCCTTGGTTCCACAGCACGGAGTAGTAGGCCTCGATGCGTTCGCGGTGGTCCAGGTCGCTGCTGGGGCGCCATTCCAGGTCCTGGGCCCAGAAGGACTCCACGTCCCAGAGGATCGCAACCCGTGCCCGGACTGTTGAGCCCTTGACGGACGACAGCTTGTTCAGGTCGTCGCCCAGGTCCAGGACTTCGCGCCAGATTCGGGTGCCGGTTCCGGCGTGGGGGAGCATGGCCGAGTGGAACTTTTCGGCACCGTACCGGGAGGCGCGGAACTGGAAGAACATGACGGCGTCCGCGCCCCGGGCCACGTGGGAGAGGCTGTTGCGCGCCAGCTCGCCGGGGCGTTTGGCAATGTTCCGGCCCTGCCAGTTCACCGCGCCGGTGGAGTGCTCCATCAGCATCCACGGGCGGTTACCGGCGAGGGAGCGGGTGAGGTCGGCGTCCATCGAAAGCAGGACATGGTTATCGGTGCGTTCAGCCACGAGGTAGTGGTCGTTGGCGACGATGTCTACCTCCCGACTCCACGCCCAGTAGTCCGGCGAAAGGCAGTTGGTCGCCATGAAGTTGGTGGTGACCGGCACTCCGGGGGCGTGCCGGCGGATCACATCGCGCTCGGCAATGAAGCACTTGAGCAGTGCATTGGAGGTGAAGCGTTTGAAGTCCAGCCGCTGCGCCTGGTTGCTGACGCTGGCCGCCACCCTGGGAGCGTCGACCTCGTCCCATTCACCGTATTTCTGGCCCCAGAAGAGGGTGCCCCAGGCCTCATTCAGTTTTTCCAGAGTGCCGTAGCGGGCGCGCAGCCAGTCCCGGAAGGCCGCAACTGAAGAGTCGTCGTAGGACTCGCTGACCGGTGCGCCGTATTCATTGTGGACGTGCCACAGCACCACTCCGGGGTGGGATCCATAGCGGCGGGCGAGCTGTTCGGTGATGCTGGTGGCGGCCCGCAGGTACTCCGGTGAGCTGGGGCTTGCCATGCCACGGGACCCGCTGCCCAAAGCCATTCCTTCCCGGGTGACCGGGCGGGCCTGCGGATACTTCTTCCAGAACCACGCCGGCGGAGCCGCGGTGGGGGTGCCGAGGTCCACGCTGATTCCGGCGTCCGTGAGCAGGCCCATCAGGTGATCCAGCCATTCGAAGTCGTACTCGCACTCGCGGGGTTCCAGCAGGACCCAGGAGAAGATGCCGATGCTGACCAGGTTGATCCCGGCTTCCCGCATGAGTGCGATGTCTTCGGCCCAGACCTCCCGCGGCCACTGCTCGGGGTTGTAGTCCCCGCCGTAGCAGAGCCCGGCCGGACGCTCCAGCCAGGGTGCCGGCACGCTCCGGGGGGCGGTGCGCTGTAGGACGTCTGTCATCTCTTGATCTCCTTAGAACTGTGTGCGCTCCCAGTTGTATCACGGCCGAAAGTTACGTGGTTAGGACAGCTTGGCTGTTGACATGGATCACATTTCTATGGATTACTGGAACCGCTCACAGTCATGCGGCCCTCGATCGAATGAGCGGCAATAATGCAGACGGATAATTCAAGCTTTTCGACAAGGAGGACGAAATGCGTACGTCATTTCGTGCAGGCGCAGCAGTAGTGCTCGCCGCAGCCGCAATGCTCACCGCCGGGTGCTCCGGCGGAGCTCCGGCCAGTTCGCCCACGGCATCAGCCGCGGCAAACCCTGACCAGAAGGTGGAACTGACCTACTGGGCCTGGGCGCCGAACCTGGACAAGGTGGTCAACATCTGGAACAAGAAGAACCCCAACATCCACGTCACCGTCAACAAGCAGGACGGCGGCGACCCGGCCGTAACGAAGCTGCTCACCGCGGTCAAGGCAGGCAGCGGCGCACCGGACCTGATCCAGGCCGAGTATCAGAAGATCCCGACCCTGGTGGCCGCCGACGCTCTGGCGGACCTGTCCAAGACGCCCGCAAATGAAACCAAGAGCCACTTCCCGGAGGGGGTCTGGAATTCGGTGACCCTGGGCAGTGACGCCCTGTACTCGGTACCGCAGGACACCGGCCCCATGGTCTTCTACTACCGTGCGGACGTTTTCGAGAAGCTCGGCCTCGCCGTTCCCAAGACGTGGGACGAGTATGCTGCAACGGCCAAGGCCGTCCACGCCGCTGACCCCAAGGCTTACCTTGGCACGTTCTCCTCGAACGATGCCGGCTGGTTCACCGGCATGGCCCAGCAGGCCGGAGCCTCTTGGTGGGGCATCGACGGAGACGCCTGGAGCGTCAAGGTGAATGAAGAGCCCACCCAGAAAGTGGCAGGCTACTGGGGCGGCCTTGTCCAGGACGGCGTCATCGACAACAAGCCGATGTACACCCCCGAATGGAACACCGCACTGAACACCGGCAAGCAGGTCGGCTGGCTCAGTGCCGCCTGGGGCCCGGGCGTGCTCGCGGGCAACGCCGGTGCAACGGCCGGCAAGTGGAAGGCTGCGCCCATGCCGCAGTGGGACGCCGCCAACCCTGCCACCGGCAACTGGGGCGGGTCCTCCACCGCCGTGACCGCGCAGTCCAAGAATCTCGACGCCGCGGCGAAATTCGCCACCTGGCTGAACACGGACGCTGAGGCCGTCAAGGCCCTGGTCACCGAAACCGGAATCTACCCGGCGGACTCTGCCGGGGCAGAATCGGCCCTGACGGAGGCGCCCAAGTTCTTCAGCAACCAGCCCGACTTCTACAAGGTTGTCGGTGACGCCGCCCAGAACGTCGGCTCCTTTACCTATGGCCCGAATGTCAACGTGGCCTTCAACGCCTACAACGACCAGTTCGCCAAGGCTGCACAGTCCAAGCAGAAGAGTGCCTTCCTTGATGCCGTGAGCAACATGCAGCAGGTCACCGTGGACGACCTGAAGAAGACAGGCTTCACCGTCAAGTAATGACCTTTCGGGAGGGCGCGCCGCGTCCTCCCGGAAGCCTTTCACCACCGACTACCGATACCAAGGAAGTGCACCCGTGGCAATGACCGTAACCAGGCCCGGCCCGGCGGCGAAGACCGCACCCGCCGGAGAACCCAGGCGGGCAAGGAACTTCAGATCACGGGTGCTCGTCCCGTACGCGATGCTCGCCCCCGGCATCGTCCTTTTCCTCGTCTTCATGGCGGCACCGATCGTCTACACCCTGGTGCTGAGTTTCCAGAAGAAGAAAGTCAGCGGGCTGGGGCTGGGCAAGGGCTCCCAGAGCCAGGTCTTCGCCGGCCTCGACAACTACATCAGCTCGCTCACCGACCCCGAATTCACCGCCAGCGTGTTGCGCGTGCTGCTGTACGGTGTCATCCTCATCCCGCTGATGCTCGGATTCGCGCTGCTGTTCGCCCTGTTGCTTGACTCCCGCCGCACCCGGGCCGGCAACTTCTCCCGCACCGCGATCTTCCTGCCCTACGCCGTGCCGGCCGTCATCAGCTCCCTGCTCTGGGGCTTCCTGTACCTGCCCGGCGTCAGCCCTTTCCACTTCCTGGCCCGCCAGATGGGCCTGGAGCTCCCGTCCCTGCTGGACCCCAATCTTGTAACATTCGCCATCTGCAACATCGCCCTGTGGGGCGGGGTGGGGTTCAACATGATCGTCATGTACACCTCCCTGAAGGCGGTACCGAGCGAAATCTATGAGGCCGCCAAGCTCGACGGCTGCTCGGAAATCCAGACGGCGCTGCGGATCAAGATTCCCATCATCGCCCCCTCGCTGGTGATGACCGCCCTGTTCTCGATGATCGCCACCCTTCAGGTCTTCGCCGAACCGACCACGCTGCGCCCGCTGGCCAACAGCCTGTCCACCAGCTGGTCGCCGCTCATGCTCGTCTACCGGGACGCCTTCACCCGCAACGACGTCTTCTCTGCCGCCGCGACCAGCATCGTCATCGCCGCGGCCACCTTCCTTATTTCCTTCCTGTTCCTGCGCATCGTGCAGAAGCGGGCCTTCGGACAGGAGAACTGACCGTGAGCACCACCGCCACCCGCCCCATGGCCGTCCGCGCCCAGGCCAGCCGCGATGCCGGGACCCGGGAGAAGCCCAGCTTCCTCTCCACCGGAATCCTGATCCTGGGCGCGCTGTACTGCCTCTTCCCCGTCTTCTGGGTCCTGGCCGCCGCGAGCAAGGACGGCACGGAGCTGTTCTCCACCTTCACCCTCGCCCCCAGCACCCACCTCTGGGACAACATCGTCGAACTCACGGCATACCGCGACGGCCTGTTCTGGCGCTGGATGCTCAACACCGCCCTCTACGCAGGCATCGGCGCCGTCGTTTCCACCTGGGTCTCCGCACTCTCGGGCTACGTCCTGGCCAAGTTCGACTTCCCGGGCAAGAACGGCATCTTCAAGGTCCTGCTCATGGGAGTCCTGGTTCCAGGCGTCATCCTGGCCATCCCGCAATACCTGATGCTCGCCCAGGCCGGGCTGACCAATACCTACTGGTCCGTGCTGCTGCCCCAGATCATCAGCCCCTACGGCATCTACCTTGCCCGGATCTACGCCGCAGCGTCGGTCCCCGGCGACGTCATCGAGGCCGCCCGCACCGAGGGCGCCCGGGAAATGTACATCTTCAACCGGATCGCCACACCCATGATGCTGCCGGGCCTGGTCACCATTTTCCTGTTCCAGTTCGTCGCCATCTGGAACAACTTCATGCTGCCCTACATCATGCTCGGCGACGACCACCTGTTCCCGATCACCGTAGGCCTCAACGGCCTGCTCAACCAGGGCGCGTCGGCGCCTGCCCTCTACACGCTGGTCCTGGCCGGCGCTCTGCTCTCAATCATTCCGCTGGTCATCATGTTCCTCTTCCTGCAGCGGTACTGGCGGGTCGACCTCGCCGCCGGCGCCGTGAAGGCCTAGTCCTAGTTAGGCTTGAACCATGACTCACCCCCCGATGAAGCAGCGGCCCAAGATCGACGACGTCGCGGCCGAAGCCGGCGTGTCACGCGGCACGGTCTCGCGGGTGCTCAACGGGGGACACTGGGTCAGCCCCGCGGCCCTGGCCGCCGTCAACGCCGCCATCAAGAAGACCGGGTACCGGGTCAACCCGCACGCCAGGAACCTGGCGACGAACCGTGCCAATTCCGTGGCGTTCCTGCTCACCGAGTCCCACGACCGACTGTTCGAAGATCCGAACTTCGCCGTGCTCATGCGGGGCGCAGCCGACGCCCTCGCCGTGCACGACATCCCGCTGGTCCTCATCATGGCCGGCACGGACGATGAACAGCGCCGAGCCACCGAATTCCTCACCGCCGGGCACGTCGACGGCGTCCTCCTGGTTTCCTCGCACGGCAGCCGGAAAGGCATCATCTCCGAAATCATCGCCGCCGGCGTTCCTGCCATCGCCTGCGGGGTTCCGCTCGGATTCGAAAAGAAGATGGGCTACGTTGCCGCGGATGACTACGAAGGTGCACTGGACGTCCTGAAGCACCTGCGCTCGCGGGGGCGCAAGCGGATCGCCACGATCACAGGGCCGCAGGACACCTCGGGAGGCATCCGGCGGCTGGAGGCCTACCGGGCAGACCAGGGCGCTGACTTCGACGAAAGCCTGGTTGTCCACGGGGACTACAGCCGGGAAAGCGGGGCGAAGGGAATGCGGGATCTGCTGAACCGCGTCCCGGATCTGGACGCGGTTTTCGCGGGGAACGACCTCATGGCGCTCGGGGCCCTGGACGTGCTCAAGGAGGCCGGACTCCGGACGCCCGAAGACGTTGCAGTCGCGGGGTTCGACGACATTAATGTGTCGTCGGAAGCGGCCCCGGCGCTGACCACCGTGAGGCAGCCGTTCGAACGGATCAGCGACGAGATGGTCCGGCTCCTACTGGCCGTCATTGAGGGTCAGCGCCCGGCGGCCATCACCATCCCCACCGAACTGGTCATCCGCGAATCGACCTAGGACCGGCGGATAAGAGGCAGGGTGGCTGCAGGTCACCCGCCTCTTCTCACCCTGCATTTTCTCACCCTGCCCAGGCCGACGCGCAGGATTACGCCGGTTTTTCCCCAGCACTCCAAGTTTCGCCGAAGGTTAGAGGCAGCTCCGGCGCTTCCAGCGGCACCGGAAAATACACTGGATTTAGCCAGATTCCGTCGCCCCACCCCGCGTCCCTAGGAACCCAAAATTCGTTCTGATTCTTTCCTCCGCTCTGCCCTCGCCACGCTACTGCTGACAGCACTGTCGGTGACCACCGCAGGAGTGTCCGCGGGAACCGCGGGCACTGTGCCCGCTTCCCGGTCAGGCGGGGGAGCCGCCCGCTACCTGGTGCGCTACGCCCCCGGGACGGACGTCGCGGGGGCAGCCAAGACCCTGCGCTCGCGGAACATCGCCGTCGGACGCACATTCTCGAAGGCGCTTCGCGGCGCCGTCGTGACAGCGACGCCCGCCCAGGCCGCAGAGCTGAAGAGCTCCGCGCAGGTGGCCGCCGTCGAAATTGATGCCCCCGTGACGGCCGCCGAAACCCAGCAGCCAGCCCCGTGGGGACTGGACCGCATCGACCAGCACGCCCTGCCCCTGTCCGGTTCCTACACGTCGGCTGGTTCGGGCTCCGGCGTGAGTGCCTACGTGATCGACTCCGGCGTTCTCGCCTCCCACAGCGAGTTCGGCGGCCGCGTCGCTGCGGGATGGACGGCCGTGGCCGACGGACGCGGAACAGGTGACTGCAACGGCCACGGAACGCACGTCGCCGGCACCATCGCCGGTAAGACCTATGGTGTTGCGAAGGCCGCCACCATCATTCCCGTGCGTGTCCTGGACTGCAGCGGATCCGGTTTCAACTCCGACGTGATCGCAGGCCTCGAGTGGGTGGCCTCCCACCACCAGGCCGGGACGCCCGCCGTTGCCAATATGAGCCTCGGCAGCACCGCCAGCGCCATGGTGGACGCGGCAGTACAGGGCGTACTCAACGACGGCGTCACAGCGGTGGTTGCAGCCGGCAATTCCGCCACCGATGCCTGCAACAGCTCCCCGGCCCGGGTGCCCGACGCACTGACCGTCGCCGCAAGTGACTCGTCGGACCGGCAGGCTTCGTTTTCCAACTTCGGCAGCTGCGTTGACCTGTACGCGCCGGGCGTGGGAATCACGTCGGCAGGGATCGCCTCGGCGACGGCGACTGCCTCGATGAGCGGAACCTCCATGGCGTCGCCGCATGTGGCCGGCGCGGCCGCTGCAGTGCTGTCGCGCTCGCCGGATCTGGCTCCCGCGGCGGTGGCGGCCCGGCTGATCTCCGGCTCCACTCCCGCGGCGATCACGGGCAGCGGGGCCGGAACACCGAACCGCCTGCTGTACTCGGACCCCTCCGCCCGCATCCTCACGGTCCCAACCGTTACCGCCCGCACGCCGGGCGCCAACGGCACCGGCGTGGCCGTCAGCGGCAACGTGACGGCCACCTTCAGCACAGCCGTCCAGGGAATCGGCGGCAGTTCCTTCATGCTGAAAAGCCCCGGCGGCGCCGTCATCCCGGCGGCGGTCACCTACAGTGCCAGCACGCGCACGGCCACGCTGAACCCGGCGTCCGGCCTTGCCAATGACACGAAGTACACCGCCACTTTGCTCGGCGGAACCGCAGCCGTCCGGGACGCCGCGGGTACTCCGCTGGCCACGACCAGCTGGACCTTCACCACGGGGCCGGCGCCTGTGATCACCGGGATGAGCCCCCGTCCCGGCGCCTCCCTGGTCCGGCGGTCGAGCAATATCGCTGTGACTTTCGGCGAAGCCATCCAGGGTGCAGGCACCGGCACCATCTACGTCAAGAACTCGGTCACCGGCGCGAAGATGGCCGCGACGGTCTCCCGCTACGGAACCACCAACCAATGGATCCTGAACCCGTCCGCCACGCTGGCCGCCAGGACCAGCTACACCGTTACCGTCACGGGTGGACCGGAGGCCGTCCGCGACCTCGCCGGCAACAGCCTGACGACGTACAGCTGGAACTTCACCACCGGTTCGCTGTGAAGTAGCAGGTTCGCTTTTAGCTTGCAGGCACAAAGACAGAGGACGACGGCGGCACTTGCGTGCCGCCGTCGTCCTCCCAGTCGCTAAACAGTCAGTGGGAAAGCCCTCGCGGACTGTTACCTACGCCCGTTGTCGACACGGATGTAAGCCGTGGGGCTCGTGTCACGGTCGGACCCCCAAGAATCGCGCTTCTTGTCGTTGTTCTTGAACTGGATCTTCACTTCATGGAACACCTTGACGAACTTGTCGCCGCGGTCAGCACGAACCTTCTCCACGTTGTAGACATGTTCGTCGCTGTCTTTGCCGACCCAGACCCAGCCCTTGTCGGACCCGATGCGATGGTCTCGCCCGTTTTCCTTGAACATTTTTTGCTCGAAGTAAACCCGGGTTCCCTTGTCGCAGTGGATCTTGAACGCGAACTTGACATCAACGGACTTGCTGTCCTTCTTGTCCCTGTTGTTGTTCCTTCCGTGGTCCGCAGTCGGCCTGTAGGCCGTGACGCTACAGTTGTCCCCGTTCGAATGGCGGGGCGCTGCTGCCGTCGCCGTGCTGGCAAAGGCAACGGGGCCGGCAAGCAGTCCCAAGGAAACTGTCGTAATCATTGCGAACCGGGCCGAGAAGGAATGGCGGCTTCGGATCGTCGGAGTTGTAGTCATTTCTACTCCTGCATTGATATGCAAAATTTTTTTGTGGACGGGCAGCACCGGCAGATCCCGTTGCGTTGGCAGGCTGAGTCAGCCGTTTGTGTCCCGTTATTAAAAAGGGCTCCCGTAAGCTACGGGAGACCAGGGGCCGGATTCATTTTCAAGGCTTTGTCCTTGGATCCGGTACTTCATTATCTTACGCCCGACTCTCGGTTTGAGCGCTTCTTTCCACCGATTTTGGTTGCGGGCGATCCTGGAGGCAAATGCGAACGGCCGACGACGGCCTAGGCGTCGTCGGCCGTTATGCGCTCTTATCTGCCTGCCGGCCTTATAGAGCTACCTGCCAAGGAAGCCGAGCAGGGCTTCGTTGACCTCGGCTGCGTGCGTCCAGAGCAGGCCGTGCGGGGCGCCGTCGATCTCCACGTATTCCGCGTCCGGCAGGGCCTTCCTGAACTCCCGGCCGGTGGCGTCGATCGGCAGGATGTTGTCCGCTGTGCCGTGAACGATCAGCGAGGGGACATCGATTTTGGGGATGTCGGCGCGGAAGTCGGTGATCCACGTGGGCACGGCCGCCAGGGAGGCAAAGGCTCCCGCACTTGAGGCCGTGTTCCAGCTGGCATTCACGGACTCCTGGCTAAGGCGGGGTGTTCCCAGGAAGGTCCCGCTGTTGTAGAAGTTCTTGAAGAATTCCGTGAAGAAGGCGTAACGGTCCGCCTTGACCGCCTCGGCGAGGCCGTCAAACACGGACTGCGGGACGCCGGTGGGGTTGTCGTCGGACTGGAGGAGGTACGGCTCCAGGGAACCGAAGAAGGCGGCCTTCGCTACCCGTGCCGAACCGAACATTGACAGGTAGCGGGCCACTTCGCCGGTGCCCATAGAGAATCCGACCAGCACGGCGTCGTTGAGGTCCAGGGTGTTGAGGAGGGTATCCAGGTCGGCAGCGAAGGTGTCGTAGTCGTAGCCGGTCGTGGGCTTGCTTGACTTGCCGAAGCCGCGCCGGTCGTAGGTGATGACCCGGTATCCCGCATCAAGCAGGGCCGCCGTCTGCTTCTCCCAGGACGAGCCGTCCAGAGGGTAGCCGTGGATGAGAACCACCGCCTGGCCGGTGCCGTGGTCCTCGTAGTAGAGCTCGACGTCGGTGCTGTTTTCCTGTCCAACGGTGATGTAAGCCATGTCAGCAGTCCTCTCGGTCTGGTGAGAACGGTCGTCCTCTACCGGTGGTACCAACCTATCCGGATCGAACGCCCGGCGGGAAAGCCGTCCAAGGGCGCCTTCCGGCAGGAATGGCAGCGGACGCGAAAGCGTTGCAGAGGTCATGAAACGTATCGGCTTCCTGTCCTTCGGCCACTGGGGCCCGGTCCAGGGTTCGCACACGCGGACAGCGCGTGATGCCCTGCTGCAGGGGATCGACCTGGCTGTCGCGGCCGAGGAACTCGGCATCGACGGCGCCTTCTTTAGAGTGCATCATTTCGCCCGCCAGCAGGCCTCCCCGTTCCCACTGCTCGCGGCCATTGCGGCCAGGACCAGCCGGATCGAACTGGGCACCGCAGTGGTGGACATGCGCTACGAGAACCCTTTGTACATGGCAGAGGAAGCGGCCGCCACGGACCTCATCAGCGGCGGCCGGCTGCAGCTGGGCATCAGCAGGGGTTCACCCGAGCCGGCGAAGAACGGTGCTGCGGCGTTCGGCTATCTCCCGCGCGACGGGGAGACCGATGCGGACATGGCCCGCCGGCACGCGGAGGAATTCCGCAGGGCTGTGGCCGGTGCCGGTGTGGTGGAAGCGGATCCCCGGTACGCCGGAGGGGCCACCGGCCTGCTGCCTATCCAGCCGCGCTCGGAGGGGCTGGGAGAGCGGATCTGGTGGGGTGCCGGAACCCGCAAGACCGCCGTCTGGGCCGCTCAACTCGGCATGAACCTGATGAGCTCCACCCTGCTCACGGAGGACACCGGCGTGCCCTTTGACGAACTCCAGGCCGAACAGATTGCATTATTCCGGGAGGCGTGGGCGGCAGCCGGTCACAGCCGCGAACCGCGAGTTTCTGTGAGCCGGAGCGTGCTGCCCCTCGCCGATGACGAGGATCGTCAATACTTCGGGCTCAGTGCCCTGCGCGAGAGCCGGGACCAGGTGGGCGCCCTCGACGGCGCCCTGGCCCGCTTCGGCAAGAGCTATATCGGCGAGCCTGACGTCATTGCCGGGCAGTTGGCCGCGGACGCCGCCGTGCAGGCGGCCGACACCCTCCTGCTCACTGTTCCGAACCAGCTGGGCGTCGAGTACAACGCCAAGATGCTGGGGACGATCGCCAGGCACGTCGCGCCGGCGCTTGGCTGGCAGCCGAAATCCTCAGGCGGGGTATCTGCCGGAAACCTGCCTACCGGCAGGCCGTGATCCGGTACAGCGCCCGGCCGCCGTCCGCAGCGACCTGCTCGAAGCCCTGATCCGTGGAGACGTTGTAGAAGCCGGGCCAACTTTTCAGGCTGGCGCTCCCGTGCGAGCCGCCCGCAATGTCCTGGTAGAAGTGCGTCGCCCCCACCTTGAGCAGGGCGGCGCAGACTGACTTGTAAGTGTGCAGGCGGTTGAAGCCGGTGCGAAGCAGCTCTTTGGCTGCGCTCGAAGCCGTCGCAGCGCCCAGCTGGGTGTAGACGACGTGCCTTCCCGTGAGCGCATAGAAATACGTTTCGCCGTTGAAGGGATCCCCGATCACCACGGCATCCGCGGGAAGCAGGGCTCCGGCACGCTGGATGAACGCCTGTTCGCCGCTGGACAGGACGCCATTGCCTGGCTTGGCGGAGACGGCGTAGTTCTGCGCAGCCACAGCGACCCGGTCAACCGACCGGTAAGCCGCCGAACTGAAATAGATCGCGCCGGTGATGACCATGACACAGCCGGTGAAAAGAGCCGCCGGCACCTTCCACCGCCCGGATACGGCGGCGTCGGGCCACCTGGCGGACACGGCCCGGATGACGGTCCCGGTGATGACGACGATGGTCAGCGCGGCCAGAATGCTCCCGGCCATGGCGATGAACGGAGCGATCCTTTGCGTGTCCTTATACCAAAAGCCGGTCAGCCACCTGAGGCCGTTCTCGGGTCCGGCCGCCAGCACGTAAAGCACCACGAACGCCAACCACGAGACGGCAAGCGGACGCGCTTCCCGAACGAAGACGGCAATGATCGCGCCGACGATGGCCAGCAGGCCCACCACGAGGTTGAAGTCATCCGGGGACGGGGTACGGAGGGCGGGAAACTGCGGAAGATCGAACAGCGCAAGATTAACGGAATCAGGAATCACTGCCCGGACCGCCCGGCGATACGCCATGACGCCCGCCAGCAGTTTGAAGCCGGCCAAGGCCGAATATAACAGCACCGCAGCGAGGACCGCCCCGGCAGTGGCGGCCCCGGTGATCCAGGGCCGGCGGCGGAGTCCCCGCAGGAAAAGCGGGAGGAGGCCAGCCGCCACAAACGGAAGAACAGCAACTGCCAGGGCAAAGATGGTGCTCGGATGGGCGGCAACGCAACCGCCCAGGGCCGCCGCGCAGACGACGCCCAGAAGTATATTTTGTCCGCGCGTGGTCACGCCGCGCTCTCCGGAGGTCAGCCGCCGCAGCAGCAGTATGGCCACCGCCGCGGTGGCAGGAACCAGGGCAGTGGCGAGGCCGTTGGGCCACTGCCCGCTGCGCAGCAGCTGGGCGAACGGGAAGCTGATGAAGGAGGCACCCAGCAGCGGCGTCAGCGCCCAGACTGCAGGATGCCGCGGCACGACCGCCGATGCCAGAAAAGCCAGGCCGATCGGCCAGATGATGCCGCCGATGACGACGGAGGACAGATTTGCCGCTGCGGTCACGTCAGGGAAAAGGGCCACCGCGCTGTGCCAGCCGGAGGGGTAATAGGTCGGCCTGCCGGCTCCGAAGATGGGGGCAATGCCCCACGGCGTTGCATTGCCCGATTCCTGGATCCATCGAAGGGCATTCAGGTGGAAGATCGGGTCCCACCCCTGCGACGCTGTCCCCGGGTTTCCGATGCCGCGCAGCAGCGCCCGGCAGGTCAGGACCGAGCCGACGGCCAGGCCGGCACCCACGCCGACCTTCGTGGATGCAGGGAGGGCGGGCGGCACCAGCGGTGTGCGGAATGCATAGCGCCTGCCGATGAGCCAGGGGAGCAGGACCAGCGGAACAGCCAGTCCGACGGCGGTTGCCGGGTTCCACGGGAGGTGCAAGGCCGCCGCCGCGAAGGTTCCCGCCATGTAGAGCAGCAAGGTGACGGCCGGGCCCAGCGCGACGGCGGCAGGCCATCCCGTCCTTAGCGGGAGGAGCGCAAGGGTTCCCGGGAGGAAAAACGCGGCCAGGAGGAGCAGGGTAGTCAGGGCCGGGCGTGCCAGCTCGGGTAGCCAGTCGAGCATGTCCGGTCAGTTTGCTCCGTGCCGGATCTTGTTCCTCCGGGACGTGCCCAGAGTGATTCCAAAGAGCTTGGCGGCATTGGCGGAACGTGAGCCTGGCTGGTCTTCCGCCCGGGGGTAGACCTTCGCGGCTTCTGCGTGCTTCTGCGACACGAGCGCCGCCACGCCGGCCTGCAGGGATCCGCGGTGCGGCGGCATCCCGGGCTCGTCAGCACCCATCGCGAGGGACCACCCGCTTCCCAGCGCGGCCACCGACTCGTGTTTGACGTCGTAGTAGCCCTCTTTCATGCCGACGGCGATGCCGCGCGCGCCGGCGGCGGCAGCGAGGAGATGGAAATGGAAGCGGCTCGTGATCCAGGTCTGGCTGTCCGAGAGCGGAAGGCCGTGGGTCCAGATGTGTGAGAACGGCAGGAACCGCTCCTCGGGGATGAGATC
Organism: Arthrobacter sp. P1_B11; assembly: GCF_056406715.1. NCBI lineage: Bacteria > Bacillati > Actinomycetota > Actinomycetes > Micrococcales > Micrococcaceae > Arthrobacter > Arthrobacter sp. P1_B11. Next base: position 29,967 of record NZ_JBFTZQ010000019.1, on the reverse strand, counting down.
GGCCATAAGCTCGTAGGCCGCGCGGTCGCCACCGGGAATGGCTTCGATGTAGAAGGCCTTGCGGCCCTCGCCGGCGGCCTCTTCCACGGCAGTGCGCGCCAACGCGACGGCTGTCTCGAACCGCTCCGGATCGGCGGTGTCGCTTTGAATACACACGTAGAGCGCAGCCTCTCCCCGGGCGCGGGCGACTTCCCCGGCCACCCCGAGGAACGCGTCATCCAACCCGCGGTCGACTCGGTAGGCCGCTGCCCCGGCTTCATCCCTCGCCGTGACATGGCTGAATCCTTGGAACAGGGGCATCTCGGCAGGCGCGGAGGTCACCAGCGGCATGAGTCCCTGGCCGGTCGCGACGAGTCGTGCACCCGTCAGGTCGCGGACGGCGCGCATGGCGACGACGAGTCCCGCATGGTGCGACCAGTTCTCGTTGATGTAGCCCCCGCCCATGAGGTGGAGCGATTCGGCTTCCCGCAACTTGAGGAGGCCAAGATCGTAGGACGGGGAGCCGAGCCCGGTGACACGGGCTCTGATGGTGTCCGCCGAGGTCTCGATGGGAACGTCGGCGTTTTCGTGAACCAGCCGCCAGAGCGTGTTCGTTACGCGCAGCCGCGGATGCAGCCCGTCGAAGAGGACCTGCGCGAGGCCTGGCTGTGGGCAATCCAGCCAAACCTCGGCGTCGGGCCGCTCGACCGCCAAATACCTGAGCCAGGCGGCGGCAATGAATTCGTCGCCAAAGTTGGGATTGCCCGAGGGGCCGATCAGATAAATGAGACCCGACTGCATGGTGAAGACTATAGCGTTCCTGACCGGCCAAGGCCTGACTCCTTACGGACAGAGTACGAGGATGACGCCGGCGGACGGCGCCGGATCTACAGGGCATGGTCTGTTGCGACCGACAGGCGTAACCTACTGGCAAAGCAGGGATCCTCCGGTTGGGGGTGAGTTCCATGGAAAAGAATGACGACGACGGCGCCGCCCCCCGCGGGCGCGCTCTTCCGGCGGAAGGTCCGGGAGCAGCCGGTCGGACTGAACCTGCAGCATCCTTCCGGCTGGCCGCAAGCCTGCTGTTTGCCGGCGTCGTGCTCTCCCTGGCGGCCGGCATCCTTCATCCGGAGGGTGCCAGCGCGAATGACCACGTAGCCGCCTTCACGGAGTATGCGGCCAGCGACCTGTGGATCGGCGTCCATCTGGGCCAGTTCGCGGGCATGGCGGTCCTCATAGCCGGGCTGTTTGTCCTGGGAACCACACTCGACGACGTGCCGGGCCATGCGCCCTGGACGGCGCGCCTCGGAACACTGGCGGCGGCTGCAGCGCTTGCCCTCTACGGCGGGCTCCAGGCGGTGGACGGCGTGGCGCTCAAGCATTCGGTGGATGCCTGGATCGCGGCGGAGGGGCCGGAGAAGGCCCTGCGGTTCGCCGCGGCTGAGGACATTCGGTGGCTCGAGTGGGGAATGCGAAGCTACCAGAGCTTTGTGCTGGGCGCCGCCCTCGTGCTCCTCGGCTTCGCAGTGCGGACGGCGCGGCGGATTCCCAGGGCGGTGGGCTACCTCATGGCCTTGTCCGGCGTGGCCTACGTTGTCCAGGGCGGGGTCATTGGCGCAGAAGGATTTTCCAGCAGCAACACCGTGCCGACTTTGGCGGGGATCGTGCTGATCGTGGTCTGGACTGCCTGGCTTCTCGTCAGCTCCCTCCGAAGAACCCAGGGCACCGGACCTGGGCGCACATAGACTGGTTCCGCTGCACTGCCGCCAAGGGCACGCGGCGTTTCTTGAAGCGCGGGCCTTGAGGCGGCGCATGATCGGCAGTTCCGAGTGAAAGGCAGTTCCATGAGCGACCCCAACAACCCGACGCACGAATCCGCGGGCCTTGAAGGCCCCGGCGACCCGGACGCCGTCGATCCCCGGCAGCCCCACCCTGAGGCGGGCAAAGCGGGGAACATCCGTGAAGAGCAGCTGACCCAGGCGGCCGGTACCGTGCCGGCGAGCTACGTGGGAAGCGGCGCCCCGGACGCTGAGCACAAACCGGAAGAAGCTGCGGACGAGTCGGGCATGTGGGACTCGGAGGAAAAGTAGGCCGGGACTGTCCCGCCCACGCGGTCAGAACCAGGGAATAACGCGGTCGGCGCGGTGCCGGGTGGCTTCAATGAGCCGAGCGTTGGCTTCGTCGGATCCGCCGGCCCAGGCCTCAGCCGCGGCGCGGTCCATGCCGAAGAGGATGTGCCGCTCCACGAGCCGCGAAAGGCGCAGATCCGGGGGAGTGTCGATGAACCACACCTCGTCCAGCTGGGACCGGACGTGGCGCCACTGCGGCTCGTCGGACAGCAGGTAGTTGCCCTCGGTGATGATGAGCGGCACGCGCGCGGGAACCGCGATGGACGCGGCGACGGGTTCATCGATCGAGCGCCGGAAGTCCGGTGCGTAGACAACGTCTTCGTCCCGCCGCGCCAGCCGCTGCAGCAGCGAGAAGTAGCCGCCGACGTCGAAGGTGTCCGGAGCGCCCTTGCGCTCCTTCAAGGGCGTACCGTCGATGACGGCGTTCCCCAGGTGGAACCCGTCCATGGGAACCACGAGCGCCAATCCGGGCCCCATGGTTTCCGCGAGGCGGGCGGAGAACGTGGATTTTCCGGAGCCGGGGGCACCGGCCACCCCGAGCAGGGTCCGCGTTCCATTGGACAGCCGGAGGCGCAGTTCGGCCACGGCCTGCCGGATTTCCGGGGAGTCGAAGGCCCGGAGCGCGGGCGGCTGGGCGTTGCGCGTTGTCATGGAAAGAATCCTAGGCGAGGTCCGGCGCGGACGTGAGCGGGTCCGGCGCTTCAGCCGGCGGATCAGTCCAGGGGAATCGTCACGGTCACTGCCGTGCCCAATCCTGGTTCCGAGTCGACGGCTACTGTCCCGCCGGCTTCCTGCACCGCCGCGTGCACGGTCCGGTGCCCCGCCGACCGGGGACCCGATCCGCAGCCGTTGTCCGCAACAGTAAGCCGGATACCGTGGAACACGGCGGCGAGCCTTACCGTCACGTCGGTGGCATGCGAGTGCCGGAACGTGTGGCTCAGGGCTTCCTGCGCAGACTGGTACAGCAGGATGGCGCAGCTTGCCGAGATCTCCACGCCGTGATGGGGCGTCTCCCAGTGGACGCAGGTGCCTTGGCGGCGCAGCGGTGCCGTTAGCCGGTCGATGCAGCCGGCGAGCCCGAGCCTGTGGAAGTCCACGGGTTCAGGATCCGTGATAACTCCCCCGACCTCGGTGACTTCTTCGAGAGTTGCTGCGTTGTTCATGGTGCCCGCGCTTCCTTGCGGCTCTTAATGCGTTCCCCGAGGGAGCCGTTCCCAACAGGCTGATGGATCAAGGGTGGCGCGGGCGGATCAGGCTTAGCGCGGGATTTCCTCAGGATCGGATCAGCTTTTCACCGGGTCAATATTTACCGGGCAAATGTCGGCTGGTCCAATGTTCGCCGGGAGGCTTACTACTGGGCCAGGGTCCAGGGCTGGAGCGCCTGCCGCGGGTACGTGACAGCGTCAGCGGCGTCAAGGACTTCCAGTGCTGTCATGTGGGCCGCGGCCGCGACGTCCCGGATGGGCTTGCCGTGCGTCACCGCTGCCGCCACGGCTGTTTGCAGGGTCACCGCTGCAGGCTCGTGCTCTGCACTCTCGGATTCCAGCGTGGCAGCGGCTTCTTCCACGGCCCGGATGTCGTCATCGTCCATCAGTGCGCTCCTCTTCTCTGCTTCATTGCAGTACCGCCGGCGGCGCCCTCAGGGGTACGTTGCCCCGAAGACGTCACTTCATCCTGATAGAAACAATAGGACAGACAAGTCTGTCTCGGCCAGTCCCAAGGTAGAGTATTTCTCTAATGAACACACCTGATACCACGGAGGGCACCTTGCTGCCCCAAGGTGTTCGTGCTGCGCAGAACGAACCCCTGCACCGGATACTCTCCACTGCCTACGAGCTGTTTTCCCGCCGTGGCATCCGCGACGTCGGCATCAACGAGCTGATTGAGCGTTCCGGCGTGGCCAAATCCACGTTTTACCGGCATTTCCCGTCCAAAGATGCACTGGTTCTTGCCTTCCTGGCCCTCCGAGATCAGGTATGGACCGTGGATCTCATTGTCGCCGAAGCCCGGAGCCGCGGGAACAGCCCCGAGGAACGGCTGCTCGCCATCTTTGACGTGTTCGGCGACTGGTTCCAGCGCGATGATTTCGAGGCCTGCACTTTCATCAACGTCCTCCTTGAGATGGGCCCCGAGCATCCGCTGGGGGAAGCCAGCATCGGCTACCTCGCCCGGATCCGCGGCCACCTCCAGGCGCTTGCGGAGGAAGCGGGCCTGCGCGACACCGAGGAGTTCGCCCGCTCCTGGCACATTCTGATGAAGGGCTCCATCATTTCGGCCACCGAGGGTGACTTCCTGGCGTCCAAACGCGCCCAGCAGATGGCTGGCTGGCTGATCGCCCACCACCGGAGCTGACGCCAGGGCAAGGCTGGCGCCGGCAGGCAGCGCCTCGGCCCACGGGTATCGTACGCCGGGAGAGTCAGCCACCCTTCTTGCCTTTGCCCTTGTTGGAGCCCTTGGCCCGGTTGTCGGTGGCGGGCTGCGTGGTCACGGCCGGTTGGGGAGTCAGGGCGGCGGGAGCCTGGTGGGCGGCGGCGTTTTGGGCGGTGGCGTTTTGGGCCGCGGCCGCCTCTGCGGCGGCTTCCGCTGCCGCTTTGGCGGCGGCGGCCTTATCTGCGGCCGCTTTGGACGCAGCCGCTTTCTTTGCTGCAGCCGTGCTGGCGGCGGCTTTGGCCGTAACCGCCGCCCGGAGGTCAGCCCGGACGGCGTCGATGGCTTTCATGATGCTTTGGTGCCGCTTGAAGGACACGTCACCATTTGCCGCAGCCCGGGTCAGGTGCTCGGCCAGCTCATCGAGGATCCGGAGCCCGGTGGAAGGATCCTCGTTCGCAGCCGCCGTGCTGACGGCCAGGACCTGGGCCTGCAGTTCCGTGCCGGTCTTGGAGTCCAGGTCCGGGGCGGCTGGAGCGCAGCCGGCCAGGGCGGCAACCGCGAGACCGGCGGCAAGAAGTCGCGTGCCAACGCGCAGCCGACCAACCTTGCTGCCCAGCGAATCCATCATGGTTTCCCTACGTTGCCGACCGGTACCCGCCGCTGGGGCATTCTGCCCCAGCCCGCGGGGCCGCCGGAAATGGCAGCCGAATAAATCATAAGCCTACTTATCTTCAATAGGGGATGCGGTATGAGGCCATGAGTGCCGCGAACTCTCGAGGAGGTGGCGCAGGAGGGCCTGTTCCGGGCAGCCGGGGTGTGCAGCCAGATGGCGCACCAGCCGGAGCCTGACGGCGGATTGGGGATCCGTGGCCGAAATGATGTCCAGGATGAGATCGATGACCTGCTGTCGCATCACCGTCCGATCCCGACGGCCGTCCGGGCTGCCCCACGGTGTGCGTGGGCGGGCAGGTGCTTCGAGTTGGCGGAGTCGGGGTCCCGAGGCTTGCGATTCGCGCTCCAGCGGATCCGGGAGATTAGCCGTCATCACGGCCTCCGTGGTGATCGCCGCCGCGCCGGGCAGGCCTGTCATCGCTTCCGCCGCCGCGCCGGGCAGCCCCGTCATCGCCGCCGCGCCTGAGCCCGCCCTTGTCGTCTGGGATGCTGGTCCCGCTGGCCGGGGGGACCGCCGACCCGACTACAGCAGCCAGAGCGGGCTCGGCCGGCACGACGAAAGCGACCAAAGCGGTATTGCTGCCGGCGGTACCCGGTTTACGGCCCGGGGGCGGCGCTGCGCGGGTGGGCTTGGGTAAAGCCGTAACCGGCATCGCCGTGGAGCCAGCGGGTATGTCCGCGTTTGCCGCCGGGCCCATGGCGGTCACGTTGGGCACCACAATGCCGGGCCTTTGGATCTGGGTCGGTTCGGCCAGGGCTTCGCTCCAGACATTGAATCCGGCAATGGCTATCAGGGGAAGGCTTAGGAGTAACAGCTTCTTCATCGGAGCGCCCCTTTCAGCGGCTTCACTGCCTGACTCCCGCCACTATCCGCCGGTTCTCCTGTGAAAATCTCGGCACGCCATCCCCCCTATGGGGTCATGAAGGGGGGAACTGGGGGGTCAGGGGTATTGGTGGACCCCCGCATGGGGGAGTTTCTGGGATTCCATCAAGAAATTCCCGGGTTTTCATAAGGAAGGCCAGCAGGAAAACACACACCTGCCGGGGCCTGGGGGTCCCAAGGTTTTAGCCCTCGTAGTGTGTCTTAGCGGACCTGCCCGAGCTGCAGATCCCGGGTGGCTCCGGTTTTCCTAGGACTCACAGGGCCTGCCAGAAGGGCTGCGCGGGGGCACCCGCGCACCTAGGCTGGGTAGGAAGGTGACCGGCGGGACTCCGCCATGACAGTCCACACCCGGACCGGCCGTCAGACCGGGCCGGCCTGCAAACCAAGCCAGAGGAGACCACCATGAGAATTGCTGTAACAGGGGGAAGCGGAAAGCTGGGGCGCAGCGTGGTCCGCCGGCTCACAGAGGACGGGCACTCCGTCCTGAACCTGGACCGGGCGGGAGAGAGGAGCGCCGCGCATGCGGTCGTGGACCTGCGCAACTATGGCCAGGTACTGGACGTGGTCCTGGGCCTGGACGACCGCCACCGGGGGTTTGACGCAATCGTCCACCTCGGGGCGATCCCGGCGCCCGGGCTCGTGCCGGACGCCGCCACCTTCGAGAACAACATGCTGTCCACCTACAACGTGTTCCAGGCGGCCCGCAGGGCCGGCATCAAGAAGGTCGTGTACGCCTCCAGCGAGACGGTGCTGGGACTGCCGTTCGACGTCGACCCTCCCTACATCCCGGTGGATGAGGAATACCCGGCGAGGCCGGAAAGTACCTACTCGCTGGTGAAGCACCTGGAGGAGCAGATGGCGATCGAGATGACGCGGTGGGACCCGGAGCTCAGCATCACCGGGCTGCGGTTCTCCAACGTCATGGACCCCGAGGACTACGAGGAGTTCCCGTCCTTTGACGCTGACGCGACGCTGCGCAAATGGAACCTCTGGGGCTACATTGACGGACGCGACGGCGCCCAGGCGGTGGCGCGCGCCCTCGAGAGCGGGAAGCCCGGCTTTGAGGCGTTCATCATCGCCAACGAGGACACCGTCATGAGCCGCTCCAGCGCGAGCCTGGCCGCCGAGGTGTTCCCCAACGTCAAGGTAACCAGGGAGCTGGGCGAGCACGAGACCATGCTCTCCATCGACAAGGCCAGACGGCTCCTGGGTTTCGCCCCCGAGCACACGTGGCGGACCTACCACTCCAACCGCACCACCCCCACCGAAGACTGACCACCGAGAACTGACCACCGAGGACTGAGGAGAACCCATGCAATACCGCACCCTGGGCAACAGCGGGGCCGTCGTGTCCAACTACGCGCTGGGCACCATGACCTTCGGCGCCGAGGCCACGGAGGAAGCGTCCCACGCCATCCTGGATGACTACGCGGCAGCCGGCGGCAACTTCATCGATACGGCGGACGTGTACAGCTCCGGCGTGTCTGAGGAGATCATCGGACGCTGGCTCGCGAAACGGCCGGAAGCCAAGGACCAGGTTGTCCTTGCCACGAAGGGCCGGTTCCCCATGGGGAAGGGCCCCAACGACCTGGGCACCTCCCGGCGCCATCTCACCAAGTCCCTGGATGATTCGCTCCGGCGCCTCGGCGTGGAGCAGATCGATCTCTACCAGATGCACGCCTGGGACCCCATCACGCCGCTGGAGGAGACACTGCGGTTCCTCAACGATGCCGTCAGCAGCGGGAAGATCGCGTACTACGGGTTTTCCAACTTTCTGGGATGGCAGCTGACCAAGGCCGTCCACCTTGCGAAGGCGCACGGCTGGAGCGCTCCCGTGACTCTCCAGCCGCAGTACAGCCTGCTCGTGCGGGAGATCGAGTCGGAGATTGTGCCCGCCTCGATGGACGCGGGCATCGGGCTCCTGCCCTGGTCACCCCTTGGCGGCGGCTGGTTGTCCGGCAAGTACAAGCGGGACCAGCCGCCGGCCGGAGCCACCCGTCTGGGCGAGAACCCCACGCGCGGCATGGAAGCCTGGCAGGCCAGGAACGACGACGAACGCACCTGGGAGGTCATCGGAACCGTCGAGAAGATCGCCGCGGATCACGGCGTCAGTGCCTCACAGGTGGCCCTCGCGTGGCTCGCGGACCGTCCTGCGGTCACGTCCGTGATCCTCGGGGCCCGCACTACCGAACAACTGGCGGACAACCTGGCGGCGGCAGATCTTGAGCTGACCTCTGCGGAAACCGAGAGGCTGACGGAAGCCAGCCAGCCGCGCGTCGGGGTTTATCCGTACGGGCTGATGGCGCAGGAGCAGCGCAGCAGGAAGATTGCCGGCGGCCGCTAGGCAAATCCACAATCGCCCCGGTGGCTGAATGCCACCGGGGCGTTCTTGCGCGACCCTCTGAACTGACGATCCTATGACCTGACGGGTTGCGCGTCGTCCTGCCGGATCTCCTCGCCGGGCAGTGATTCCTCAGCCGGTTCCTCCGCCTCAGCCGGTTCCTCAGCCGCGGCCGGCCGGTTGAGGTCGGTCAAGGGCACCGGATCCGGCCTCACCGCCGTGCTCTGAATGGGGACGGCGGCTCCGCTGTGCGCTGATACGAGCATGGCTTCCATGATCTCGAGCGCGTGGAAGGCCAGGACCCCGCCGGCGCGCGGCTCGCGTCCCGCAGGCGTGCCGGCGAGGTCCGCTATGCCGAAGCCGCGGCCCGCATCGAGGTAGCCGGCGGACACCGGCAGCGTCTCCCAGGCGTCGGAGCCGAGCAGGAACAGCTGCACATCGCCGTCGAAATGGTTCGGATCCGGAACCACCAATGATCCTTGCTCGCCGTGGACCTCGATGTTGGGGGACTTGGACTGCACAGCGTCAAAGCTCATCACCAGCGTGGACAGCGCGCCCGAGGCATGAACCAGAATTCCGGTGACGTGGGAATCGGTGTTCACGGGGACCATTTCGCCCATCCGCGGTCCTGACCCGATGGTGCGCGCGGGCCGGGTGTGGCTTGCGGCGCCAATCACGGACACCACCGGCCCCAGCAAGGTGACGAGGGCACTGACGTAGTACGGACCCATGTCCAGCAGGGGTCCGCCGCCGGGCTGGTAGTAGAAGTCGGGGTTGGGGTGCCAGCGCTCATGGCCTGGAGTCACCATGGTGGCGGTGGCCGAGACCGGTGCCCCGATGAGGCCGTCGTCGATGGCTTTTCTGGCGGTCTGGATGCCGGTGCCCAGGACCGTGTCGGGTGCACACCCGATGCTCACCCCCGCCTTGACGGCCGCCTCAAGCACCTGCCGGGCTTCCGCCACGTTCGCTGCCAGCGGCTTTTCTCCGTAGACGCTCTTGCCTGCTGCGATGGCCCTCAGCGCGATGTCCGCATGGGCTGCCGGAATGGTCAGGTTCAGGACAAGGTCAACGTCCTGGGCAGCCAGCAGTTCGTCGACGCTGACCGCCCGTACGCCGCCGTAGCTGTCCGCCACGGCCCGGGCCCTCGCGGGATCGAGGTCCGCCACCGCCACCAGTTCGACGCCGTCCAGCCTGCGGAAACTGGCGAGATACTGGGCGATGATTGCGCCACAGCCGATGATTCCTACTTTTAGCGACTTGCCCACAGCAGGCCCCTTTCAATGATCGTGCGGACGTTGGTGTCCTGAAGGATTTCCACCCGGTGCCCCGGCGTGGCGACGAAGATGCGGCCTTCTCCCCACTGCCGGGTCCAGATCGCAGGGGAGGTCACTTCGCGGTGCCAGGGGTCCCATTCGCGGACCTTCTGGGTGGTGGTGGCGAGGACGTCGATGTAGTCGTCCGAGAGCACCCAGTACTGCTCGGTGACGAGGTCGAAGTCACCCAGGCCCTGGGTGATGGGGTGCTGGGCAGCGGCGGGAAGCATCCGGACGGTGTAGGGCACGTAGTTGTCCGACTGTTCCCCGGTGAGTTCGTCCGGGTGCTTTCCCGGATGGCAGGCGAATTGGCCGCCGATCAGGTGCAGGTAGTCGGAGTTGTTGCGGTACGAATCCGCGATGCCGCCATGCCAGCCGGCCAGGCCGGTGCCGTTTTCGACTGCGGCGCGCAGGCCGGCGAATTCTTCCTTTTCGATGGTGGTCATTGTCATGCACTGCATGATCAGGTCGACTCCGGACATGTACGCGCTGTCCGCATAGATTTTCGGGGACTCCTCCACGCGGACGTCGTACCCGTTGACTTTGAGGAACGGGATGAAGAGTTCCGTGGCTTCGAACGGCTGGTGGCCGTCCCAGCCGCCGCGGACCACCAGGGCTGTCTTGGTTTCTGTCATGGGATGCTTCCTTAGTTTTTAACGTTGTGCCAGCGGCTGGAGTCGGCGGCGCTTGCCTCGACGGCAGCCAGGACCTGCTGCACCTGCAGTGCATCGGCGAAGGACGGTTCCGGCTGTCGGCCTGTTGCTATCGCGGTCACGAGATCCACCACCTGGTGCGTAAACCCGTGCTCGTAGCCCAGTCCGTGGCCGGTGGGCCACCAGTTGGCCGCGTACGGATGCTCCGGCTCGGTGACGAAGATCCGCCGGAAGCCGGCGTCGGGCGATTCGGTGGCGTCGTAGTACGAGAGCACATTCATCTCCTCGAAATCGAAAGCCAGTGATCCCCGGCTTCCGTTGACTTCCAGACGCATGGCGTTCTTCCGTCCCAAGGCGTAACGGGTGGCTTCGAAGCTCCCCAGCGGACCGCCGTCGAACCGTGCAGTGAACAGTGCGGCGTCATCCACGGTGACGGTTCCGCGGGGCGTGTCCGCGCCGGCGTCGCCGTGTCCGCCGAGTCCCACGAGATTGCCGGCGAGTGGCCTTTCCGGCACGAAGGTCTCCGTCAGGGCCGACACGCCGCTGATTCGTTGGCCCGTGATCCATTGTGCGGCGTCGATGCTGTGCGCACCGATGTCGCCCAGCGAGCCGGACCCTGACTTGGACTTGTCCAGCCGCCAGGTCATGGGGGCGTTTTCATCGCTGAGCCAGTCCTGCAGATACTGGGCCCGGACGTGCCTGAGGGTGCCGAGCCGCCCTTCGTCCACGAACCTCCTGGCGAGGGCAAGGGCGGGCGTCCTGCGGTAGCTGAAGCCGCACATCGAGAAGACGCCGCGGTCGGCCGCGGCTTGCGCCGCGTCCGTCATCCTTTCCGCGTCGGCCACGGAGTTGGCCAAAGGCTTCTCACACAACACGTGCTTGCCTGCTTCGAGGGCGGCGAGCGCTATCTCCGTATGAGTGTCCCCAGGCGTGCAGATGTCAATCAGGTCGATGTCGTCGCGTTCTATCAGGCGGCGCCAGTCCGTTTCGGTCGAGGCCCAGCCGAGCTTGGCGGCGGCTCCGTTCAGCGCTTCCGGGTTACGGCCGGCGACGGCGGTCAGTTCGGGTTGAAGCGGCAGGTCGAAAAACCTGGGCGCGGTCCGCCAGGCGTGGGAGTGGGCTGCACCCATGAAGGCGTAACCCACCATGCCGACGCGCAGCGTCTGTGCGGCTGTCATTGAGGTCCTTTCGTAAGGCCCGGCATGCTATTTGCTGAATCCGGCGGTCAGTCCGCTCAGCAGCTGCCGGCGGGCGACGACGTAAATCACCAGGAGGGGCAGGGTCGCCAGAACCACTGAGGCGAGAATGGCGGGGATGTTCACGCTGAACTCACCCTGGAACGCCCACAGCGAGAGCGGCAGCACCCTCGTGGACGGGCTTTGCGTCAGGATCAGCGGAAAGAGGAAGCCGTTCCAGACGTGCAGGGCGTTGTAGATGCCGACGGTGATGACGGCGGGCTTGGTCATGGGAAGTGCCAGCCGCCACAGCATGGCCCAGTCGGAGCAGCCGTCCAGGCGCATGGACTCGAACAGCTCGTTGGGCACATCCCGCATGAAGTTGGACAGGATGAGGACGGAGACCGGAATGGCAAAAGCCACGGACGGCAGGATCAGCGCCAGCAGGGTGTCGTACAGGTGCGCCCTGGTGATCATCCAGTAGATGGGGATGATGGTGGCATGGAGCGGGATGGCGAGACCCAGGAGGAACAGGTTGTTCGTCCAGTTCAGGAACCGGCTCTTGCCCCGGACGATTGCGTAGGCGGCCATGAAGGACACCACCAGGGCGGGGAGCACCGTTCCAACGGTGACAATGACGCTGTTGGTGAAGTACCTGACGAAGTTGTTGTCCAGCACCAGCTTGTAATTGTCCAGAGTGGGCTCCGCCGCCGGGAGCATCGGATTGGACGTGAAGAATCCCGCCTGGTTCTTAAGGCTGGTAATCACCACGTAGTAGATCGGGACGATGATAATCGCGAGCCAGAGCCAGCCGCCCGCGCCGCCCAGAAGGTTTGGACGCCGGCGTCCCAGCCCCTTCGTGCGGGAAGCCGGCGCTGCGGCGGGCGGGCCGGTGACGGTCGCCGGAGGGACAGGGAGCTGAGTCGTGGAGGCCATCAGGCACCTTCCAGTTGGCTTGCGTTGCGGTTCTTGCCGCCGAGGCGCTGCAGGAGGAGGGCAAGTCCAAGACCTATGACGATGAGGATGACGCCGAGGGCGCTGGCGGCTCCCATGTCATTGGCCTTGAATCCCGTCAGGTACATGTGCAGCGGCAGCAGCCGCGTACTGTAGCCGGGTCCGCCGCCGGTGAGCACAAAGATGAGGTCGAAGTAGGCCAGGCTGCCCACCACCATGAGCGTGGAGGACGTGATCATGGTGTACTTCAGCTGCGGCAGGGTGATGTTCCAGAACTGCCGGAACCGGCCCGCCCCGTCAATCTCCGCCGCTTCGTAGAGTGAAGCCGGGATCTGGCGCACGCCGCCCTGGTAGATCAGGGTGTGGAACGGGACGAATTGCCAGGCGATGACGAAGACCACGACGAACAGCACCAGATCGGAATTGCCCAGCCAGTCCTGGGTCAGCAGGGGCAAATGGAAACCGGGCCCCAGGCCGAAGTTGGGGTCGAGCAGCGCTTTGAAGGCAATCGCAACGGCAGCCGAGGAGAGAAGCAATGGCAGGAAGTAGAGGACGGCCAGGGCCGCCCGGTATTTCTGCCCGCCGGCGGTGAAGACGCCGAGCAGCAGGCTCACGGGCGCCTGGACAATGAATGAGAAGAACATGATCTTTGCTGTTACGAGAAGGGCGTTGCCGGTCACCGGATCCGTGAGGACTGTGGCCCAGCTGGACAGCCCGTCCAGCTTGATCTCCCGGAGACCGTCCCAGCTCGTGAAGCTGAGGAACACCACACCGAGGAGCGGAATCACGGCGAACAGCAGGAAGAAGACGAGGGCCGGCGCCGCCAGCCACCCCGAAGGGCCCGCGTCGCGGACCCTCCGGGCAGGAGAACTAAGGGAAGTCATGGTGCTACTTACCGATCGTGGCGTTCATTGTGGCGACGAACTGCTCGGGGCTGATTTTCTTCAGGAAGATCTGGTCCAGGTTGGACAGCATTGCGTCGCCCTGGGCAGGGCTGAGGGCCTGGTCCCAGGAGAGGGTGAAGCTCGGCGCGTTCTTGGCCATGCCGTAGACGAAGGTCAGGAAGTCCTTGTCGGGAGAGGCAGCGAGTTTGCTGTCGATTCCGTTGATCACGGGCACCGCTCCTGAGTCGATCAGGGCCTGGGTGTCGCCGTCGGTGAACATTCCGTCCTTGACGTAGTCCAGGGCGGCTTTCTTCTGGGCGTCAGTGGCCTTGGCCGAGATGGACCAGAAGTTGGACGGGTTGCCGACGACGTTGGCGGGATCGCCCTTGCCACCGGAAACGGTGGGGAACGTCGCGTAACCGAGCTTGCCGCCCTTGACGAAGTCGGCGGCGTCCTTCTTCATGCCCTGGTAGATCCAGCCGCCCTGCAGGACCATGGCGGCCTTGCCGGTGTAGAGCAGTGCCTGGTCGGCGTTGCTGTCGGCGGCGACGGAGGAGAAGCCGTTTATGAAGCCACCCGCGTCCACCAGCTCCTGGATCTTGGTCAGTGACTGGGCCACGGCGGGGTCAGACCAGGCATCGGGCTTGTTGGCGGCGATGTTCGCGAAGACCTCCGGGCCGCCGATGCGTTCTACGAGGTACTCGAGCCACATCAGGTCCGGCCACTTCGACTGCCCGCCGAGTGAGAACGGAGCGATGCCGGCTTCCTTGAATTTCGGCACGAGCGCCATGAGCTCATCCCAGGTCTTGGGTGCCTGTGCGCCGACCTTGTCGAAAACCTCCTTGTTGTAATACAGGATCACGGGCTGGACGTTGTTGTTCGGAAGGGCGTAAGTCTTTCCGTCCACTACGCCGTTCTTCAGCACCGAGGGGAGGTAGCGGTCCTTGACGTTAGGATTCTGTGCAACGAAGTCAGACAGGTCGGCCACCTGGCCGGCATCAACGTATGATTTCAGCACTCCGCCGCCCCAGCCGTAGATGAAGGTGGGCCCTTCTCCAGCGCCCACAGCCGTCCGGACCTTGGTCTTGTAGGCATCATTGGCGAAGAAGTCGAGCTTGATGGACTTGTCAGCGTTGGCCTGGTTCCAGGACTCCACTGATTTTTGCAGGACAGGCTGGTTGCCGCCGGTCAGACCCCACATGGTTGCCGAGTCGCTGCTGACATTGGAACCGGCAGGACCGGCAGAGCCGCAGGCGGCCAGACTCAGCGCCACTCCCGCGGCGGAAAATGCCAGTGCAGCCGAGCGCAACTTTCGAATGTTCATTTCGCTTCCGTTCATCCTCCGGGCGCAACGCTGGTACCCGGTAACGTGTGAAGTGGGCCGCCGGCGTCGACTCCGAGGCGGGCGGTCCATTCGTGTGTGGTGGCGCAGCCGCAGAGTAAGGTTTTCGAAACATTTCGAAACTATTGCGGCCGGTGAGGTAAATCTAGCCGTGAGCGCAGTCACAGTCAAGCGATTTTCGGCAAAACAACTCGGGATGCCTGTTCGGTTGTTGACCGGCACGGTTCATCCGAGGCAAGATGATGGCAGCGAAATATTTCGAAAGAACTCGAGGATCCCTTGTCTATGACCGTTCGGCCGGAGAAACCGACCCTTGCAGCCGTTGCCTTGCGTGCCGGCGTGTCAGCTCCCACCGTGTCCAAGGTTGTCAACGGCCGGGAGGACGTCTCGCCCGATACTCGCGCCAGGGTACTTGCGGCGCTGGAGGCGCTGGGATATCAGTCCCCTGTGCAGCGGCGCACGACCGCCCCGGGGCAGACCGTCGTCGAGGTGGTTTTCGACGCACTGAACTCCGCTTATGCGGTGGAAATCCTCAACGGGGTGCTGGAGTATGCCGGGACCACGGACGTCGAAGTGGTCCTGAGCGTAACCAGCCAGGTGACGGGTGCGGCGCTGAGCGCGGCGCTGAGCCCCGAACGCCGCGCCCAGAGGATGGTGGATGCCGGCCGCAGCGGCATGATCGTGGTGACGTCCGCCTTCAGCGCCGCGCAGCTTCATGCCTTTCGGCGCCGGAAGATCCCGGTGGCGGTGATTGACCCCCTGAACCCGCCACCGGCTGATGTTGTGAGCGTCGGTGCCACCAATTGGGCGGGCGGCAAGGCCGCGACGGAACACCTGCTCCAGCTCGGTCATTCGCGCATTGGTTTCCTTGGCGGCCCGGAAGCTGCCGAGTGCAACCAGGCGAGGCTGCACGGCTACATGGCGGCCCTCATGGCAAAAGATGTGACGGTGGATCCTTCGTACGTCCTGTCAGGAAGCTTCCGCTCGGATCACGGAGCCCGGGGCCTGAAGGCACTGCTGTCCCTCGCCGAGCCGCCCACTGCCATTTTCGCAGCGAGCGACAGCATCGCACTCGGCGTCCTCGGCGAAGCCCGGCGGAACGGTTTGCGGATTCCGGAGGATCTGAGCCTTGTGGGATTCGACGGCACCTACCAGGCGGAGGAATCCATTCCGCCGCTCACGTCCGTGGCGCAGCCCCTGCAGGAGATGGGCCGTGCGGCACTGCGCGCGGTGCTGCGGCAGCTCCACGGCGAAGCTCTCGATTCCCAGCGGGTGGAGCTGGCCACGCATCTTGTTGTGCGTGAATCAACCGCTGCGCCGCGTGAAGCTCATTGACTCTTAAAGGTCAATGAACGGTCTCCGGACCGGACGCCGCGCGATCACGTCGAGGCCGGGGCGCCACTGCGGGCAGCTGCCGAGACCGGGGCCGCGGGCAATGGGCCCGCGCTGGCGGGATCCGCCAGGAACTGGGCGAAGGCAAGTTCTGCCGCCCCGATCATCATGAGGTCAGCGCCCAGTGCCGCCCGGTAGATCCTGGCTTCTGCCGCCGGCCCAGCCATTGCCCCGGACCGGACCAGATTTTCCAGCGTCCCGGGCGACAGGCTGTGCAGGATCCCCAGAAATCCGTCCAAGATGATGACCTCCGGGTTGAAGATGTTGACAGCGTTCCGCAATGCCGTGCCCAGATACTCCAGCTGGCGTTCCACTTCCCTGGCTACTTCGGGGCTGCCGGCATGCCGCAGCGCATGCTCCAGCTCTGCGGCGTCCCCGCCGGCGAGCCCGGCCAGTTCGAAGAGCCGGGATTGCGAGACCTCCGTTTCCAGGCAGCCGGTGGCTCCGCAATGGCAGGAATTGCCCGCCGTCCGGACGAACGTGTGGCCGAGTTCGCCCGCGTAGCCGCTGGCCCCTCGAAGCAGCGTGCCGCCAGCGATCACGCCGCCGCCGATGCCGCTGGCCCCGCCGTTGAGGTAGATGAGGTTTTCCCGGCCGGCTCCGGCACCAAAGAGGAGCTCGGCTTCGGCCGCGAGGGAGGCATCATTGGCGGCGTGGCAGGCATACCCCGTCGCCTCGGCCAGCATCCGGGCCACCGGCTCGTTCCGCCAGCCAAGGTGCGGCGCGTGCCTGACGATTCCATCGGCTTGGTTGACCAGGCCGGGCACTGCCATGCCTGCGCCCGTGATCCGGTAGGACGTGTCCAGTTCAGAACGCATGCCCTCGATGACGGCGGCCGCGATGTTCACGGCTTCCGTGGCTGAAGGTATCCGCTCCGTGGGGAAGCGGATCTTTTTTTGGATCCGGCCCCCGAGGCTGACCAGCCCGATGGTTACCGCATCGATTTCCGGGTAGACGGCCAGTGCTGCAGTGGAGGGGCTCGGGCGGACTTCGGGGCTGGGCCTGCCCACCTGCGCTTCACCTGACGGTGCGGACTCATACGCCAGCCCGAGCGCTACAAGCTGTCCGATCAGGGTTCCCACTGTGGACCTGTTGAGTCCCGTCCGCCTGGTGATCTGAGCACGGCTGAGGACCCGGTGGTGGTGCAGCATGGCGGTGATGAGGGCCAGATTGTTCCGCCGGGACGGATCGGCCTCGCTTCGGGCAGTTACGGGTTCGGGTGGCGGGAAGGAGAGGGGAGGCGGGGCAGGCTGCGCCGGACCGGATCCGCGGGCTGGGGAGGGCATCATCGCGACAATATCAGCTTCCGAATACCTTGCGGTCGACGAAGCTGTTGCGGAACTTTCCGGCGGGATCCAGCCTTTCGGCCAGTGCCTTAAAGTCACCAAAGCGCGGGTACAGCGGCCCGACGGCGGCGGCGTCGCCGTCGAACAGCTTGCCCCAATGGGGCCGCGCCGCGAAGGGCGCCAGTTCTGCTTCCAGTACCGGCAGGACCGCCTCAACAGCCGGCTGGTCCTGCCGCCACGTGAAGTGCAGCCCGATGCCGTCACGGCCGTAGTTCGGGCTCAGCCAAAGGTTGTCCGCGGCGACGGTGCGGATTTCACCGACGAGCAGCAGGGGTTTCACCACACCTGAGAGCCGGCGCATGGTGTGGAGGGCATCCGCGGCGTGCTCGCGGGGAATGAGGTACTCGCTCTGCAGCTCCTCGCCCTTGCTCGGGTTGAATTCCATCCGGAAATGGGCCAGCCGGTCAGACCAGGGGCCGGCGACGCCCAACTGCTGGGTGCAGCTGGTGCCGGGTACGCCCGGCAACGGATGCCTTGCCTCGGCAGCAGCCTTCCCGCCGAAGAATCCGGACTCCACGCCCGGCTGTCCGGCATCGACTGTCCTGCGCTTCAGCCAGGCCTGGCCGATGGTCGGCCCGCTCCAGTCGGTGAACAGGCTCACGCTGTACGCGGCGGAGGTGACGTCGTCGAAGTTCTCCAGTACCAGGTTCCAGTCAAGGTTCTCGAAAACGCTCTGGCTGACCTCGTAGCTTGGCTCGATGTCCAGGGTCAGCCTGGTGACAATACCCAGGGCTCCCAGCCCCACCACCATGCCGGCAAAGTCGGCATCACCGCGGTGCACCGTCAGCAGCGAGCCGTCTGCGGTGACCAGTTCGAGGCCGGCCACCGCAGTGGCCAGGTTGCCGTTCCGGTCCCCGGACCCGTGGGTGGCAGTGGCGACGGCGCCCGCCACGGATATGTGGGGAAGCGAGGCGAGATTGTGCAGGGCGAAACCGCGGCGGTGGAGTTCGGAGGCGAGGGGTCCGTAGCGGATGCCCCCGCTCACCGTCACCGTCATGTCCTGCTCGTTAATACTGATTGCGGGGTCGAGGCCCTCCAGCGACGCCAGAATGCCCGGTGTGTCGGCGATGTCGTTGAAGGAATGCCTGGAGCCGAGCGCGCGGATTTTCTCTGCGTCGGCCACCGCCTCGCGGAGCTCCTGCACGCTGTGCGGAAAGACTGTCGCCGGTGCCTTGTAGCTGTAGTTTCCGGCCCAGTTGCGTTCCGTGGTGAGTTGCTCCATTGCGATTACCGTTCTGATCGGGATGCCGTACGTCTGTTTGATGCCTAGCACAACTTACCAAGCCGCCTGCCAAAACAATAGAGGTTTCCAGCACGCGGACCAGTGCAGATCGGCGCGACTATTCTCGCGAAAGTGGTTGACATCCTTGGAAATACGAATATGTTTGTCTACAGAACAATTTCTCGGGTCGCATCGATGACCCCGTTCGGACAGCAACTTTCTCCCTACTTCTTTCGGAGCTCTCAATGGCGATTCAGCCCACCCGTGAAGACAAGTTTTCCTTCGGCCTTTGGACAGTTGGCTGGGAGGCGCAGGACCAGTTTGGATCTGCCACGCGCCCGCCGCTGGATACCGTAGAGGCCGTCAACAGGCTCAGTGACCTCGGCGCCTACGGCATCACCTTCCACGACAACGATCTGTTTCCCTTTGGCTGCTCGGCGGCGGACCGCCAGCGGGAGATTGACCGGCTTACCGGTGCGCTCAAAGCGACGGGCATGGTGGTTCCCATGATCACCACCAACCTGTTCAGCCATCCCGTCTTCAAGGACGGGGGCTTCACCAGCAACGACCGCGGCGTGCGCCGTTTCGCCCTCCGCAAGGTACTGGAGAACATCGACCTCGCCGCCGAACTCGGCGCGGAGACATTCGTCATGTGGGGCGGCCGTGAAGGCAGCGAGTACGACGCCGCCAAGGACATCCGCGGCGCGCTCGAGCGCTACCGTGAGGCCGTGAATCTGCTGGGCGACTACGTCACCGACAAAGGCTACAACATCCGCTTCGCCATCGAGCCGAAGCCGAACGAACCCCGCGGCGACATCCTGCTGCCAACGCTCGGCCACGCCCTCGCCTTCATCGAAACGCTGGAGCGTCCGGAACTCGTGGGTATCAACCCCGAAACAGGCCACGAGCAGATGGCCGGGCTCAACTTCACGCACGGCATCGCCCAGGCCCTGTACCAGGGCAAACTGTTCCACATCGACCTCAACGGCCAGCGCAGCATCAAGTTCGATCAGGACCTGGTGTTCGGCCATGGTGACCTCCAGAACGCGTTCTCGCTCGTGGACCTGCTGGAAAACGGGGGACCCAACGGCGGCCCGGCCTATGACGGCCCGCGCCACTTCGATTACAAGCCCAGCCGCACCGAGGACATCGACGGTGTGTGGGATTCGGCGGCCGCCAACATGCAGACCTACCTGCTGCTGAAGGAGCGCGCCAAAGCCTTCCGTGCAGACCCCGAGGTCCAGGCCGCTCTGCAGGTGTCGCGCGTCGCCGAGATCAACGAGCCCACCCTTAACCCTGGTGAGGGATACCAGCAGTTGCTCGCCGACAAGTCCGCTTATGAGGAGTTCGACGCCGATGCCTACTTCGGCGGCAAGGGCTTCGGTTTCGTGAAGCTCCAGCAGCTCTTCATCGAGCACCTGCTCGGCGCACGCTGATCCCATGACACTGGTTGCCGGGGTGGATTCCTCAACCCAAAGCTGCAAGGTCCTCATTCTGGACGCCGACACCGGTGCCCCGGTGCGCGAAGGCCGTGCCGGCCACCCGGACGGTACCGAGGTCCACCCGGACCACTGGTGGCGGGCGTTGTCTGAGGCAATCGACGACGCCGGCGGGCTGGGTGACGTCAGCGCCGTCTCCATCGCGGGCCAGCAGCACGGCATGGTGCTG
Source organism: Arthrobacter sp. P1_B11 (assembly GCF_056406715.1). Lineage (NCBI taxonomy): Bacteria > Bacillati > Actinomycetota > Actinomycetes > Micrococcales > Micrococcaceae > Arthrobacter > Arthrobacter sp. P1_B11. Next base: position 9,644 of record NZ_JBFTZQ010000019.1, on the reverse strand, counting down.
CTGGATCGGGAGGGCAGTGTTCTGCGCCCGGCACTGCTGTGGAACGACACCAGGTCTGCCGTGGCTGCCGCCGCCCTCATCGACGAAGTGGGTGCGGCGGACTACGCCAAACGGACCGGCCTGGTGCCCGTGGCGTCCTTCACTGCCACCAAGGTCAGGTGGGTCAGGGACCATGAGCCGGAAATCGCGGCCCGGGTGGCCGCCGTCGCATTGCCCCATGACTGGCTGACGTGGCGGCTGCGCGGCTTCGGCCCGTCAGGGTCCAGCCCCCTGGGTCCGGACCTTGAGCAGCTGATGACAGACCGTTCCGATGCCAGCGGCACCGGCTACTGGAGTCCGGAGACCGGCGCCTACGACCTGGAGCTCTTTCATCTGGCCCTTGGCCGTCCAGCCCGCGAAGCCGGGGACTCCGCGGGGCTGGAGGACGCCGTCGTTTTGCCCCGGGTCCTGGACCCCGGCGCTTCGGCGGGGCACGCTCACCTGGCATGCCTCCCTACGGCTGGAAACGGCGCGGCGGGTGCCGCATCCGCAAGCGGTGGCATCGCCGTCGGGGTCGGAGCCGGCGACAATGCAGGGGCCGCGCTGGGACTGGGCATCAGCTCCGGCGATGTGGTGGTTTCCGTGGGGACCAGCGGCACGGTGTTTGCCGTCGCGGCCGATCCCTGCACGGACGTGACCGGAACCGTGGCCGGGTTCGCCGACGCGGGCGGGGGCTACCTTCCCATCGCCGTGACCCTGAACGCGGCCCGCGTTCTTGGTTCCATCGCCGACGTACTGGACGTCGATTTCGACGGATTGGCCCGGCTGGCCCTGGAAGCGGACCCTGGCGCCGGGGGAGTGGTCCTGGTGCCCTATTTCGAGGGTGAACGTACCCCCGACCTCCCGGATGCGAAGGCGAGCCTGCACGGCCTCAGCATTGCGTCCGCAACGCGCGGCAACATCGCCCGGGCGGCGTTCGAAGGCATGCTGTGTGGGTTGTCCGGGGGAATGGATGCGCTGCGGGAACTGGGCGTGCCGGCCCGGCGGCTCCTGCTGATCGGCGGCGCGGTGCGGAACCCTGCGCTCCAGAAGATAGCTGCCCAGGTCTTCGATCTCCCCGTTGTCATTCCCGAGCCCGGCGAGTACGTGGCACGCGGCGCGGCCGTGCAGGCCGCCTGGGCCTTGACCGGGGACCGTCCGCAGTGGAAGACCGCACTGGAGGCGACCCCCGCGGCGGACTTCCGTCCGGTCATCGGACAGCAATACCGGCGCGCCTGTTTCGAATTGCGCGGCGGCCGCTAGCCTCGGGATTGTCTTGGGCGGCGGCTCTGTGTCAGGATCACACCTGCCGCAGGGCCGCCGTCAGGCGTTAACTGTCCTTTCGTTCGCCCCCGCGTGGGCCGAGGCAGCCGCGACTGCGCCTTCCCCGGCGGCGCTTTCCTGGATTCCGCCGTCTCCCTGGTGCCGGGACCAGATGTCACCCATTTCCTCGGTCGACTGCTCCACGATCCTGCTCATCGCGGCGTGGGCAGCCTCAGCCTCGCCGCGCTGGATGGCGCTCGCCACGTCAACGTGCAGCTGGAGCGCCTCGTGGTGCGGAAGGTGCGGCACCAGCCCGTGTTCGGTGCGGCCGGTCAGGACTTCCCGCACCAGGTTGTGCAGCTGGGAAAACATCGCATTGCCGGACGCCTTGAGCACAGCAGCATGAAAATCGATGTCCAAGAGCAGGAACTGTTCCTGGTTGTCGCCCTGCCCCGCCGCCCATAGGCGGGCCGCAATGGACACGAGCTCACTTCCGTCCTCAAGCGAAATCCGGCCAGCGGCGAGCCGGGCCGCCTGCGGCTCAATCGCCCCGCGAAGTTCGTTAAGTGCGCGGAGCTGGTCCAGGCGTGCGGAGGAGGCGAGCCGCCATCGGATTACCTGCGGGTCATAGAGATTCCAGCACTCCACGGCCTGGACTACCGTTCCCAGGCGCCGCCGCGATTCGAGCATGCCCATCGAACAGAGCACCTTCGTCGCTTCCCGGACCACTGACCGGGAGACCTTGTGCTCGGCTTCCAGCTCGTCGATCCGGAGCACGGCGTGCGGCGCAAGCGTGCCGTCGGCAATAGCCAGGCCCAGCCGTTCCAGAAACGACACCGGCAAGGCTTGGGAGGGCTCCGCCTTTGGAGATTTCATAAATAAATCATACGGGTGGGCCACAAGGGGTTGTTTAAGTCTGCTTTATTTCCCTATGATCGCTTCCGGAGCAGATGCAAAGATGCGTATGCGGGCGGCCGGAGCAGCTCCGGCCATGATCTTAGGAGTCGTAATGAAGCGACGTTCAGTAGTGAAGTATGCGGCCGTCGCCGCGGCCCTTTCGCTAGGGTTGACTGCCTGCGGAGGCGGAAGCGGCGAGTCGAAGGGCTCGGACACGGTACGGGTCACCCTCGCCAACCATGTGTGGACCGAAGGGATCAAGGCAGCAATTCCGGAGTTCGAGAAGTCCACCGGGCTGAAGGTGGAGCTCACCCAGCTCGGCGAAGACCAGCTCTCGGACCAGTACAACGTCAAGCTCAACGCGGGCAGCGACGAAATCGATGTCATGATGTACCGCCCGCTGCAGGAGGGCAAGGCGTTTGCCCGCAACGGCTACCTCGCGGACCTGACCAGCAAGGTGGCAGAGGACGCCGGGTGGAACTGGAAGGACTACCAGGACGGCCCCGTCAAGGCCACCACTTATGAGGACAAGGTGACGGGCGTTCCCATCATCACCGAACGGGAGGTGCTCTACTACCGCAAGGACCTGCTGAAGGCCGCCGGCATCGAAGTTCCCAAGACCATGGAGGAGCTCGAGGCGGCCGCCAAGAAGCTTTCTTCCGCGGACACCGCAGGGTTCGTTGCCCGCACCGGCAAGTCGGCAGCCGTCACCCAGTTCTCCAGCTTCCTATACAGCTTCGGCGGCGACTTCACCGATGAAAGCGGCAAGTCCGCCGTCGGGAGCGAGGAAGCCAAGAAGGCGTACGCCTTCTACGGCGGCCTGATCAAGAACTACGGCCCTAAGAACGTCAGCACGGACATGAGCTGGCCCGAGGCAATGGCCATCTTCACCCAGGGCAAGGCCGCCTTCTACACCGAGGCGGATTCCCTCTACAAGAACGCCACGGACCCCGCCAAGTCCAAGGTGGCCGAGACCGTTGGCTTCGCGCCGCTGCCCGCCGGTCCCGCCGGCTCCAAGCCGTACAACATCCCGTCCTGGGGTCTGGGCATCAACCAGGCCTCGGCCAATCAGGACAACGCCTGGAAGTTCATCAAGTGGGCCACCAGCAAGGAACGTACCCTTGAGGCACAGAAGGCCGGCGTCCCCGGGCCGCGCGCCTCGGTCTGGTCCGATCCCGCCGGAACCTCCACCTACCCGAAGGACCTCGCCGCCGCCATCGCGGTGAGCGCTGAAAACGGCGTGGGCCACGACCGCCCGCAGGTCCTCACCGTGGGCAAGGCCCGCGAAATCGTCGGCGGCCCGATCGTCGCCTCCATCACCGGTGCCGACGCTTCAGCAGCAGCTGACACGGCCAACACCGCGTTCCAGAAGTTCCTGGACGACGAAAAGTAAGTAACTAAAGCGCGACGGCGGGGCACCCGCCAGGCTGTTGTCCCGCCGTCGTCCGCTGAAGATTTTCACCCCCAACTTCTTAGGTGAACAATGTCTGTACTGACCCCTGCCCGGACCTCCGGACGAACGGCTAGCGCCCAGGAGAATTTCTCCGCCTGGGCCAACCGCCACCGGAAGTGGCTGTTCGCGGCGCCCGCCATGATCTTCGTGGGCGTCCTCATCATCTTTCCGCTCGCCTGGACCCTGTACCTGAGCCTGACCGACTCCCAGGGGTCGGTGCGTGCGGCGTCGGACTTCGTGGGCCTCGAGAACTACCTCACGGTCCTTACCGATACCGAGCGCTTCTGGCCGGCCGTGGGCCGCACGCTGTCCTTCACCTTCGTGGCGCTCGCCTGCGAAATCATTCTCGGCATGGGCATCGCCCTGCTCCTGTGGCGTCCGTTCCGCGGCGAAAAGTGGGTCCGGGTGGCCATCCTGCTGCCGCTCGTGGCCACTCCCGTGGCAGTGGGCATGATGTGGCGCCTGATCTTCGATCCGAACATCGGCTTCGCCAACCAGCTACTGGGCCTCGTGGGCATTCCGCCGCAGCCGTGGCTCTCCGGACAGGATTCCGCCCTGCCCACCACCATCTTCATGGACGTCTGGCAGTGGACCCCCATGGTGGTCCTCATCCTCCTGGCCGGCCTCACCTCCCTCTCCGATGAGCCGGATGAAGCCGCACGGATGGACGGCGCCAGCGCGGTCCAGCGCTTCTTCTACGTCACCCTGCCGCTGATGATGCCCACGGTCATCGTGGCCATCCTGCTTCGCGGCATTGATGCCCTGAAGACGTTCGACATCCTCTACGCCACCAAGGGCAAGGGCGGCGGTTCCTTCCATGAGGTGGAGACTCTCAACGTCTACGCCTACGGGCTGAGCTTCGACTACAACCAGTACGGGCTCTCCTCGGCCGTACTGATCCTGTTCTTCATGATCATCATTGGCTCCATGTGGCTGCTGACCATGCGCAAGAAAGCGGTAAGCAAATGACCCTCCTGACTGAACCCCAGGCACCGGCACGGCGCCGGCCACAGGTGGCGCGCCGCAAGAAGCCGCTGCGCAGCCGCGCCTACAAGACCTTCCGCGTGGTTGCCCTGATCGCGGTGGTGCTGTTCCTGATCGCGCCGCTGTTCTGGATGCTGCTGGCCTCCTTCAAGACCAACGTGGACATCTACGACGCCGGCAAGTCCTTCCTGTTCACGCCCACCGGCGAGAACTACGCCAACGTGCTGCAGCGCAACAACTACTTCGTCTTCATCTTCAACAGCTTCTGGGTGGCCTTCGTTTCGACCGCCCTGTCGCTGGTCCTGGGCGTCCCGGCCGCCTACGCCATGAGCCGCTTCACAATGCACCGCTCGGCGCTGGTGGTCCTGATGGCCCGCGTCATCCCGGGCGTCTCCCTGCTGGTGCCCTGGTACTACGTCTTCTCCAACCTGAAGATGGTGGGCGGCTTCGAGGTGCTGATCCTCAGCCACATGTTCGTCGCCCTGCCGCTGATCGTCTACATCATGATGAGCTACTTCGACTCCCTGCCGCTGGAACTCGAGGAGTCGGCCCAGGTGGACGGGCTCACGCCGATCGGCGCGTTCCGCCGCATCACACTGCCCCTTTCGGTGGCCGGCATGGCCACCGCCGGGATCCTGTCCTTCATCTTCTCGTGGAACAACTTCATGTTCGCCCTGGTGCTGTCCGGTTCGAAGACCAAGACGCTGCCCGTGGCCATCTTCGACTTCGTCTCCTACGCCAGCATCGACTGGGGCGGACTGATGGCCGCGGCCACCGTGGTGACCATCCCGATCATGATCATTGCGCTCTTCACGCAGAAATACATTGTGTCCGGCATGACCGCCGGCGCCACCAAGGGCTAGGGGTACGCCATGACGCGAATCAGCAGAATAGAAACCTTCCTGGTCCCGCCGCGCTGGCTGTTCGTCCGCATCGAGACGGACAGCGGGATTGTCGGCTGGGGAGAGGCAAGCTGCGAGGGCCGCAGCGAAACCGTCCGGACCGCCGTCGACCAGCTCTCCGAGTTGCTGATCGGCCAGGACGCCCTGCGGATCGAGGACCACTGGCAGGTCATGACCAAAGGTTCCTTCTACCGCGGCGGCCCCATCCTGGCCAGCGCCGTGTCCGGGCTCGACCAGGCCCTGTGGGACATCGCCGGCAAACACTTCGGCGCCCCGGTCCACCAGCTGCTGGGCGGACCGGTCCGCGACCGCATCCGGATGTACGGCTGGGTGGGCGGCGACGAGCCCAACGAGGTGGCCGACCAGATCAGCGCCCAGCTGGAAGTCGGACTCACGGCGGTCAAGATGAACGCCAGCGGCCGGATCAGCCCTGTCGCGTCGGTGGCGGAGCTCGACGGCGTGGTCCGGAGGGTGGCCGCCGCCCGGGAGGTTTTGGGGGACCACCGCGACGTGGCGGTCGACTTCCATGGCCGCTTCAGCCTCGCCAACGCCAGGCGGGTGGCGCCGCTCCTTGAGCCGTACCGGCCGTTCTTCCTTGAGGAACCGGTGGTACCCGAGAACACCCATCTGCTGCGTGAATTCACCTCATCCACCACCACGCCGGTGTCCACCGGGGAGCGGCTGTACAGCAGGCAGGAATTCCTCCCCGCTCTGCAGGCCGGCATCGCCGTGGCGCAACCCGACCTCTCGCATGCCGGCGGCATCACCGAGGTCCGCAAGATCGCCTCACTGGCCGAAATCTACGAGGTGCAGCTCGCACCGCACTGCCCACTCGGCCCGCTGGCCCTGGCCGCGTGCCTGCAGGTTGGCTTCGCGACGCCCAACTTCCTGATCCAAGAACAGAGCATCGGCATCCACTACAACCAGGGCGCCGAAGTCCTCGACTACGTCGTGGACAAGACGCCCCTCAAGTTCGTGGACGGGCACATCGAGCGGCTGACCGGGCCCGGCCTCGGCATCGAAATCGACGAAGCGGTGGTCCGGACGGCAGACAAGCAGGGGCACGCGTGGCGCGGCCCCGTGTGGCGTCACCCCGACGGCTCGTTTGCCGAGTGGTGAGCGCAGAGTGGTGAAGGCCAGCATGACCAAGCAGGAAGTGGAGAGCCCCGCAATGGAAAGCACTTTGACGCCCGAGTTTCTCTTGGCAGGAATCAGGGAAACCCGGCTGGTCGCGATCGTGCGCGGGACCGACGGTCCGGCTGCCGCGAAGGCGGCCCTCGCCGCGATGGAGGAGGGATTCCGTTTCGTCGAGATAGCACTGACCACGCCGGACGCGCTGGCGGCGATCCGCGACGTTCGCTCGTCGGCACCCGAAGGCTGTTTCGTCGGGGCGGGGACCGTGCTGACGGTGCAGGACGTTGACGACATCGCCGACGCCGGAGCCCAGTTCACGGTGACGCCGGCGCTGGCGGAGTCGATCGGCGAATCTTCACGGCGCGGCATTCCCGTCCTGGCGGGGGCGCTGACCCCCAGCGAGGCCTACGAAGCGATGAACCGCGGCGCCACCGCAGTCAAGCTCTTCCCGGCATCCATCGGGGGGCCCCGTTATCTCAAAGCATTGCGCGACCCCTTCCCGGAGATCCCCTTCATCGCTGTGGGCGGCGTGGGGCTCGAGGAAGCGGCCGGCTACTGGGAGGCCGGCGCCATCGCCGTGGGGCTGGGCGGTCCGCTTTTCGGCGACGCCGGCTCCGGCGGCGATCTGGCTCCGCTCCGGGGTCGCGCCCGCAGCTTCGTCCGCCTGTCCGCCGAGTTCGGCGGCCGGACGGCCGGGAGCCTCCAGTGAGGGCCGACGTCGACCTCCTGACACTGGGTGAGTCCATGGTGTCGCTGCGCTCGGGCGGTCCGCTGTCCGCTGGCGGCAGCCTGTCCATGCATGTGGCAGGGGCCGAATCGAACGTGGCCGTCGGTGTGGCCAGGCTGGGGCACAGAGTGCGCTGGGCCGGCGTGGTGGGTGCCGATCCGCATGGCCAGTTCGTCCAGCGCCAACTGCGTTCCGAGGGCATCGAGCTCCACCACCGGGAAGATTCCGTCCGCAGCACAGGCGTGATGTTCCTGGAGCAGCGGACTGCCGATGTCAGCCGCGCCTTCTACTACCGCGCCGGATCAGCCGGTTCCACTCTTTGTAGGGAGGACGTCGACGCTGCGCTCCAAGGCGGGGCCCGCATCCTTCACATGACCGGCATTACCGCGGCACTGAGCGCGGAAGCGCGGGACGCCGTGGAATACGCAGCGCGCCGGGCAACGGGCGCCGGCGTCCTGGTTTCCTTGGACGTCAACTACCGCAGCAAGCTCTGGTCGCGCGACGAAGCGCGGGCTGTCCTATCCCCGCTCGTCCGGCACGCCAGCATTGTCATCGCCTCCGACGACGAACTCGACCTGGTCGCCGCCGACTCCGGCGTGCCCTCGGACTCCGCAGAGGCCGAGGCCCTGATGGCCAAGCACCTCCTGGGCCTTGGCGTGCAGGACGTGGTGGTCAAGCGCGGGGCAGCCGGCGCCGGAGCACACACTCGCGCCGGGCACTGGGAGGTCCCGGCTGTGCCGGTGACGAGCATCGACACGGTTGGCGCCGGGGACGCCTTCACCGCCGGTTACCTCTCGGCACTGCTCGACGGCGAGGACGTTCCCGGCCGCCTTCGGCGCGGCGCCCTGGCCGGTGCCTTCGCGGTGAGCACCGCAGGGGACTGGGAAGGCCTGCCGCGCACCGGCGAACTCGCGCTGCTCGGCGGCCACGTTGCCGGTACCACCCAGCGCTAAGCGGACGGCGCCCCGTCCCGGCCGAAGGGCCGGAAACGTTCATTGTTAGACCTGAAAGAAAGCCAGGACCTGTTGTGAAAATCATTGCCGCGGAAGTCTTTGTGACAAGCCCCTCCCGTAACTTCGTGACCCTGCGGATCACCACCGAGGACGGYGTGACCGGCATCGGTGATGCCACCCTGAACGGCCGCGAACTGGCCGTGGCCGCGTACCTCAAGGAACACGTCGCGCAGCTGCTGATCGGCAAGGACCCGCACCGGATCGAGGACACCTGGCAGTTCCTGTACCGGTCCTCGTACTGGCGCCGCGGCCCGGTGACGATGGCCGCGATCGCGGCGGTGGACATGGCGCTGTGGGACATCAAGGGCAAGGTCGCCGGGATGCCGGTCTACCAGCTCCTGGGCGGGGCGTCCCGCAACGGGCTGCGCGCCTACGGCCACGCCTCCGGCGCGGACATCCCCTCACTGTTCGACTCGGTCCGCGAGCACCTGGAACTCGGCTACAAGTCGGTGCGGATCCAGACCGCGGTCCCGGGCATCAAGGCCGTCTACGGTGTCGCCGCGCAGGCCCAGGCCTCCGGGGAGAGGTACGACTACGAGCCCGCCGGGCGCGGCGCGTTCCCGGTGGAGGAAGACTGGGACACCCGGGCGTACCTGCGCCACCTGCCCTCGGTGTTCGAGGCGGTCCGGAACGAGTTCGGCCCGGAACTTCCGCTGCTGCACGACGGGCACCACCGGATGACCCCGATCCAGGCCGCGAAGCTGGGCAAGGCCCTGGAACCGTATGACCTGTTCTGGCTCGAGGACTGCACCCCGGCCGAAAACCAGGAGGCCCTGCGCCTGGTCCGGGCGCACACCACCACCCCGCTGGCGATCGGTGAAATCTTCAACACCGTGTACGACTACCAGTCCATCATCAAGGAACAGCTGATCGACTACGTCCGGGCGGCCTCCACGCACTTTGGCGGGATCTCGCCTTTGAAGAAAGTCATGGACTTCGCCGCGCAGTACCAGATCAAGTCCGGCTTCCACGGCCCCACCGACATCTCCCCGGTCGGCTTCGCCGCGCAGCTGCACGTGGGCCTTGCCATCCACAACTACGGCATCCAGGAGTACATGCAGCACTCGGACGCCACCAACACCGTGTTCGAGCAGTCCATGACGTTCACCGACGGGTACCTGCACCCGGGCGACAAGCCCGGCATCGGCGTCGAATTCAACGAGGAAGCCGCGGCCACCTACCCGTACCAGCAGGCCTACCTGCCCTACAACCGCCTGGTCGACGGCACCGTCCATGACTGGTGAGGCACCACT
>NZ_JBFTZQ010000018.1:0-88859 GCF_056406715.1 Arthrobacter sp. P1_B11 | reverse complement strand
GCCCCCGCTCCCCGACACCGCCACCGGCCAGCCCCCGCTCCCCGACACCGCCACCGGCCAGCCCCCGCTCCCCGACCCGCCCGCCGGGGCCGGGCCGGTCGCCGTCACCGGGCCCGTCACCCCCGCCCCCGTCCGCAAGATCGCCTGCGACGCCGACATCATCCCCATCCTCCTCGGCAGCCAAGGCCGCATCCTGGACATCGGCCGCACCACCCGGATCTTCCCACCCCACCTCCGCAAAGCCCTCACCGCCCGCGACCAAGGCTGCGCCTTCCCCACCTGCACCATCCCCGCCCCCTGGTGCGAAGCCCACCACACCACCTACTGGTCACACGGCGGACCCACCAACACCGACAACGGCGTCCTCCTCTGCACCCACCACCACCACCTCATCCACAAAGAACAATGGCAAATCCACATCACCACCGGCATCCCCTGGTTCATCCCCCCACCCCACATCGACCCCACCCAAAAACCCCGACGCAACCACCACCACCGAACATAAGACGCTGCCCACCCGGCACCCAGCCCAAAGCTTCGTCGCTTACCGATTGGCCGCAGGGCAATGCTGGTGGCCTGCGCCAGGCGTGACGGCCTCGTGGCCAATGCGACCCGCTGTGTCCGCTTCGATGCGTCCAGCCCCGAGGAACGGGACGCTGAGGCCAGAATCGCTGCAGTCGACGCGGACGTCTTCGCTACCACGGTGCCAGGGGGCCGGGCTGGCCGGCATATTCACGGAAATCCAGTCGGCTTACGTCCGCCACGGCTTCGGTCCGGAGCAGTGGGAACTGCATCACCAAGGCGGTCCGGCAGGGTATGCCGGGCGCGATCCGGGTCACGGCAGGCGCAGGGTATGCCGTGGTGGTCAACCAGCCCTTCACTTGGAACCCGTCCGGTCCGGGCGTGAAAATCGAGGACACCATCCAGCTGACCGGCAACGGGCTCAATGTCCTGACTGCACACCCGCGCTGGCCGTCCGCTCCGGCTGACGGCATCGAAAGACCGCTGACGCTGCAGTTGTGAAGCTCATTTTGCGGCTGCGAGGCCAGGCACGGGCAGAATTTTTTTGCGGCGGGGAACCGTCAGATGAGCTGAATTACTAACTTGACTTGATTTTGTTCCTGAATTCCGAGGCGAAGCCCGACCATCCCCATGCGCCTACTCCTCATCTGCCGTCCACCCCGGAACCACGGCAGGAAGCCATCGGGCACGCGATGAAGCCGCCTTCACCGAACCCGAGGTGGCGGCGCCTCTCATCACGTCAAAAGGAGCCGTTCACACTTTATTAAGCCCCGGTTTACGGCTTCACTCGGGTGTTTCTTCTCACGATGGAGACCCTTGCGGCCCTCACAGCGGCATCAATAGCGTGGACAAGGACCCGCCAAACGAGCCAAGGACTGAAATGCCCTCAACAGCCGCCACGGATCCAATCCCCCTACACACCGGAAGCCGAATTCCCCTACGAACCGTCCTCACATCCGGACTCCGCTGGGACTTGCCAGCGTCCCTGGTGGTGTTCCTCGTCGCGGTTCCGCTGTCGCTTGGCATCGCCGCGGCCTCCGGCGCCCCGGTTATGGCCGGCCTGATCGCTGCAGCCATCGGAGGCATCGTGGCCGGCACCCTCGGCGGATCGCCCCTGCAGGTCAGCGGCCCGGCCGCAGGACTCACCGTCATCGTCGCCGGTCTCATCGACCAGTTCGGCTGGCCAGCCACCTGCGCCATCACCGCGGCCGCCGGAGTTCTTCAGGCCCTGCTCGGCTTTGCACGGGTTGGCCGCGTGGCACTGGCCATCGCCCCCGTCGTCGTCCACGCCATGCTGGCCGGAATCGGCATCATCATCGTCCTGCAGCAGGCGCATGTCATGCTCGGCGCCGAGGCCGGCGAATCAGCATGGCAGAACGTCAAGGCCCTTCCGTCCACCATCGCCTCTCTGGACCACCAGGCCGCTGTCCTCGGCGTCACCGTCATCCTCCTTGTGCTCGGCTGGAAGCACATGCCGGCCGCCGTGCGCCGGGTCCCCGCGCCACTGGTGGCAGTGGTCGCCGCCACGGCGCTATCACTGCCTTTCAAGTCCGACGTCGACCGGATCACCTTTGACGGGTCGCTGCTGGACGCAGTGTCGTTGCCTCAGCTGCCGGGCGGACACTGGGGGGCCGTTGCGGTCGGCGTCATTACTATCGCCCTGGTAGCAAGTGTGGAGTCGCTGCTCTCCGCCGTCGCCGTGGACAGGATGCACCACGGCGCCCGGACGGATTTCAACCGTGAACTCCTCGGCCAGGGAGCCGCGAACGTAACGTCCGGAATGCTGGGCGGCCTGCCCGTCACTGGTGTGATCGTGCGCAGCGCGACAAACCTTGAAGCAGGGGCACGGACCCGCAAGTCGGCCGTCCTTCACGGCATCTGGGTCCTCGTCTTCTCGCTCCTTCTTGCGGGGGTTATCGAACTGGTTCCGGTGGCCGTCCTCGCAGGCCTGCTCATCATTATCGGCATGCGGCTGGTGAAGGTGGCTGACTTCAAGACCGCCCGCATGACCGGCGACCTGGCGGTGTATGCCGTCACGCTTCTCACTGTGGTGTTCGTCAACCTCCTCGCAGGCGTGCTCACCGGACTCGCCCTGGCCGTGGCGCTCGTCCTGTGGCGCGTGGTACGGGCCAGCATCCACGCGGAACCCTTGGGCGAGAGGGACGAACGGCGCTGGCGGGTGGTCATTGACGGCTCCTGCAGCTTCCTCTCCCTTCCCCGCCTGAGCCATGTGCTGGCTTCAGTGCCGTCGGGGTCGCACGTGACCGTGGAGCTTGAGGTGGACTTCCTTGATCACCCGGTCCACGACACCCTGGAGGCCTGGCGCCGGCGGCACGTCAGCAACGGCGGCACCGTGAAGATCGAGGAAAGCGGCACAGCCACACTGCACGATGCCCAGGCCGGCCCTCCGGCGCGTGGCAGCTCGCGTTCCGCCCTCCGCGGCGGCTTTGCCCCGTGGCGCAGCTGGCAGCAGCATGAACGGCCGGCCCACGCGGGCGCGGCGGCCGAGGCTCCAGCTCCGCTGCGTCCGGTACTCGAGGGCGTGGACAACTACCACCGGCGCCACGCGCACCTGCTCCGTCCCCACGTGCAGGAACTGTCCACAGCCCAGAACCCCGACACCTTGTTCCTGACCTGCGCAGATTCCCGGCTGGTGCCGAACCTGATCACGAGCAGCGGCCCCGGCGACCTGTTCACCGTCCGGAACGTCGGCAACGTGGTGGGAAACGACCGGCTCGATCCCTCGGTTGAAGCAGCTCTGGACTTCGCGCTCAACGAACTTTCCGTCAGGTCCGTGGTCATCTGCGGGCACTCAGGCTGCGGTGCCATGACGGCCCTGCTGGCTGAGCCCGCAGCGGGTTGGGACACGAAGGCCGGTGACGGTCGGGAAGAGGCCGGGCGCAGCCCCGTCGACGCCTGGCTCGATCACGCCCGGCCCAGCCTGGCCGCATTCCGCGCCGGCCATCCGGTACAGGCCGCCGCGGCAAACGCGGGATATGGAGAGGTGGACCAACTGGCAATGGTCAACGTGGCCGTCCAGCTTGAGCAACTGCAGCGCCATGCCGACGTTCAGGCGGCACTCCGGTCCGGCGAGCTGCACCTCACCGGGCTGTTCTACGACATCGCCACAGCCCAGGTTCTGCAGGTCACCCCGGCCGGTATCAGCCATCTGGATCCGCTGCCGCGGAGTGACGACGGCGGTCAACTCACCGGGTCTGCAGCGGCGCCCGCGTTGAGTAGCTAAGCGTTGACTAGCTGAAGCTGAATCCAAGTCCGTCGACGCCAGCCACTTCGGCAGCCCGGGTTGCCGAAGTGGCGTGCCCCAGCGGTCCGCCCGCTCCGGCAACGACCGGCACCCGGCCGGCAACGACCTCGACGGCGGCTGCCACCACAGTGCCCACTTCGTCGATGCCCAGCGCGTGGAACTCGCCCGTGCCGCAGGCGGCGAATACTCCACCGGGTCCGAACGGCAGCCGGGAGCTGATGTGTTCCTTCAGGACGGCCACGTCCACGGTGCCGTGGGGGCGAACGGGGTGACAGGGAAGAAAAGTACGCCGTCGAACTTCATGGTGTCTCCTTGAGTCCGGTTCCTGCCGTGGCCATGGCCGTGGGGGCCTCATCGTTGAGGCGTGGTGGGGCTGGGTTTCCTAGTGCCGGGTCACCTAGTCCTGGGTTTCCTAGTGCTGGATTTCTCAGTTCTGTCCGCCAGCTCCGTGTGGGCTCCCAGCCGAGCAGTTCCCGGGCTTTTGCGATGGAAAAGGCAGGGCGCGTGCCGGTCAGGGCTGCTGCCAGTCCGGCACTGCCGGGGAGGAAACGCGGGATGAGTTCCGCCAGGGGCTCGGTGGCGAGGGCGTCTGCCGCGCCCACAAAGAACGTCTGGCCGTTGGGGATGGAGTCCATTTTTTGCAGGAGCAGGCCCAGGAAATCGGCCACGTCGCGGGCATCGACGTAGTTGAACAGAGCGGGTGCGGCGAGAACGGGGTCGGCCAGTCGCTCGGCCAGGGTATGGCCCTGCTGGGTTGGCGCGCCCTCCCACTCCTCGGGCGAGATCACGAGACAGGGACGGAACCCGGCGTAGCGGATCCTTCCGCCCTGCGCCGCGGCAAACATCTGCACCGTCTGTTCGGCGATCAGCTTGGACAGGGCGTAGGCGTTCCAGGGTTTGGGTGTTGTGTCCTCGTCCAGCGGGAAGGCATCCGGCAGCCAGCCGCCAGGTGAACCGTAACCCAGCGCGGTCGGGCTGCTCGCGGTGACGATTTTCGGGACCCCCGCCTCCGTGGCGGCGCTGAGAACGGCGTAGGCGAGCCGGGTGTTGGTGCCGAAGATGACGTCCTCCGGCGCGCTGAAAGGTACGGCAATCGCCGCGACGTGGATGACGGCGTCGGGCGCTGAGTCCCGCAGCAGACGCAGGGCCTCCCCCGGCGCTAGAAGGTCAGCGGTGAGCTGAACGGCGCCGGCGGGCAGCCGGTTTGCGGGCACGGCGTCCCGGTCAACTGAGATGACATCGTGGCCGGCCCCGGCGAGGCCTTCGACGACGCTGCGTCCCAGACGGCCTGCGCCGCCGGTAACTAAAATCCTCATCGATTTTCCTAACTTGTGGTCCGCCGGCTCAGCGGCCGCGGTGGAGGTCCGCGCCGAGGTTGAGCTCGTCAATGCGGACGGGGAGGGACGAGGCCAGGGATTCATTTCCGGCAATGCCCACGGATACCGAGCGGAGTCCGTCCAGGTAACCGGAGGGACGGCCCAGCGGATCCGGGCCAGGACCGTTGAAAAGGTCCGAGAGGAGCAGGATGTCGCCCCCGCCGTGGCCGCCCTCGCCGTTGATGATCGGCATCTCGTAGGCAGCCTCCCAGTGGCGCTGTACCACCAGTCGCTCACCATTGCGGCGGACGGCGTCGTCCTCCTCGACTGGTGTGGCGCTTGGGTCCACCACAGTCTTCTTGTCGTTGCTGTGCAGCACGGCGGAGCGCTCCACCACCTCCAGCTCGGCCCGGCCTTCAGTGCCGTTGATGGCCACCCGGTACCCTTCCCAGGGGCTGTGGGCGTTGAGCGAATAGCTCAGGGTGGGCCCGCCGTCGTAATCCACCACGACCGCGAGGTTGTCCTCGATGGTGATTCCGGCGGTAAAGACGTCCTGGTCACGGCGGTAGCCGTCATAGCGCTCATTCTCGTAGTAGAGCTCCCGCAGCTTTTCGTCCTCGCGAAGGTCCAGGAGGAAGGGGTCGGCGCCGGCCTCACGGTCCGTGACGGTGCCGGCCTCAAGGCCCGTGGCGGCGCCTCCCGTGGCGGGGATGCCTGCTGCGGGACTTGGGGTGCCGCGTTCCGGCCGGACGCCCAGGCCTCGTTCGGCTGCGTTGTTGTCGCCGTAGAACTTCAGGCCGCCTGAAGCAAAGACGCGCACAGGGACATCGTCGATCCACCAGTTCACGAGGTCGAAGTGGTGCGAGGCTTTGTGGATGAGGAGCCCGCCCGAGTTGGCCTTCTCGCGGTGCCAACGGCGGAAGTAGTCCGCGCCATGGACCGTGTCCAGCATCCACGAAAAGTCCACCGAAGTGACCTTGCCGAGCACTCCGCTCTGAATGACTTCTTTGAGGGCGCTGTTCCGGGGCGAGTAGCGGTAGTTGAACGTCACCACAACGTTGCGCCCGGTCTTCGACACAGCCGCGGTGATGCGCCGGCAACCTTCGGCGTCGATGGTCAGCGGCTTCTCCACCACGACGTCGGCTCCCGCCTCCAGCGCGGTGACGATGAAGTCGGCGTGCGTGTAGTCGGGCGTGGTGATGATGACCCGCGCAATGTCGTGATCAGCGATGAACTCAGCGAGCCTGGACGGTTCAAAGGTGGCCAGGGGTTCCGGCTTTCCGCCCGCCAGCTCGCTGGCCAGGTCCTGGAAATACTGCACCCGGCCCGGATTGACGTCGCTGAGGGCCACGAGTTCGGCCACGTCGGCGTGCTGGCCCAGAATGGCGCGGACATACATTTCCGAGCGGGATCCGGTGCCGACGAGGGCGAAACGGGTGCGCCCCTGGCCCTCACCCGCTGCAGCGCCGGAGGCCTCAGCCAGCGCGGGCGTTTCTCCAGCAGTATCGACGTTGACCATGGATTGCCCCTTTCCAAAGGCAGAGGTGCCAACCGGTTGACGGGCTGGCCTGGAATGGGAAGAATCGGATGAGAAAGCGTTTTCTCATTGCCTTATATGCTTTGTATCAAGTCATCAGCAGGTACGTCAACCAAATATCCGCAGCTCCGGCGGGATCTGATGTTGCCAGCCAGGGAAGGGACCACATGGGCCGGAGATCAACCACTCGGCGGATCGGCATAGCCGACGTTGCGCTGAAGGCGGGGGTGTCGCACGCGACGGTTTCGCGTGTCATGAACGGCAACCTCACGGTGGACCCTGCCATCGCTACCCGGGTCCGGGAGGCGGCCGCCGAGCTGAACTACCAGCCAAACCCGGTGGGCCGCAGCCTCGCACTGGGCAAGACCGACACCATCGGCATCGTGGTGCCGGACCTGGCCAACCCCACATTCCAGGCCATCCTCCGGGGACTCAGCAGGGCCGCTGCCCGGGACGGTTACCGCGTGCTCATCGCCGATTCCTCCGAAGTCTCCAGCGAGGAGGCCATCCTGGCCGGAGAGGCTCGACGGCGGTGCGACGGTCTGGTGCTTTGCGCACCGCGCATGGGGGATGCCGAACTCGAGGAGCTGGCGCCGTCGCTGCAACCAATGGTGCTGATCAACCGCACCACCACCGAAAGCAGGGTCCCCAGCCTCATGGTGGATTATGGCCAGGGAATCCAGGAGCTGGCCGAGCACCTCGTGGAACTAGGCCACACCCGGATTGTCTTCCTCTCAGGCCCGTCACGCAGCGCCTCCTTCGCGTTGCGCGTGCAAGGGCTCGAGAAATTCCAGGCCGGGCACCCCGGCATCGAACTCCAGATGATTGACGGCGGTTCAAATTTCGAGGCCGGGCACGGTGCAGTGGATGCCGTGCTGGCCAGCGGCGGCACCAGCGTGCTGGCATTCAACGACCTTGTGGCAATGGGCCTGCTCAGCGGACTGCACGAGCGCGGCGTCCGGGTGCCCGAGGATATCTCAGTGACAGGCTTTGACGACATCCAGTTCGCCAGGTACACCACCCCGCCCCTGACCACGGCGGCGGTGCCCATCACGGAGCTCGGCGCTCAGGCCTGGCACCGCCTGCGTGCGCTGATCCGCAACGAAGGCTCCCAGGATGCCGTGAATATCTTTCGGCCGCAGGTGGAGGTCCGCGGCAGTACGGGACCGGCCAAAAACTAAAAAAAACTCGGACGGGGCGAACTAGGACGCCTGCGGGGCGAGCAGGACGCCGATGAGCTCCCCGAGCCCCTGCGCCATGTCCACATTCTTGTCATACAGCCATTGCAGCTGCAGCCCGTCGAAGGCCGCAATGACCAGGCGCGCCAGGGACTCGGCCGCAACGTCCGACCGGACCTCCCCGGACTGCTGCTTGTGCCCGATATCCGCCGCGAGCTCTTCGACCAACCGGGCGTACCTGTCTTGGAAATAGCCATGGGAAGCATGCCCTGGATCATTTGCCGTAGCTGACGCCACGGCGTACAGCGTGGTCAGCCCAGGGGCGTCGCGGTTCCGTTCCGCGACGGGCACCAGCGCCGCCAGTCCGTTTTCCCCGGCGCTGCCCAGCTCCCGGCCGCGCCGGTCGCGCTCGGCGAGTACCGCCGTCAGGAGTTCCTGCTTGCCGGTGAAGTAGTGGAAGAGCGTGGCCTCCTTGACTCCCACCAGCTCCGCCACCCGCTTGAGGGCCGTGCCTTCAAAGCCTTCGGTGGCAAACACGTCGGTGGCCGTCTGGACGATCTGCTCACGGCGTTCCGCGCCTTTTGCATACGGCCCGCGGGGCTTCGTTGTAGACATTCCGCCAGTTTATTTCACGTTCGGCTATGTCACCTGAGACAAAACCTAGTCAGACTTGGTTTTTACTTGTACGCTATTTCTCGAAGACCCAACGGAGGGTCACTTTTCGTCAGGAGGCACCGTGGCCGTCACGACCATTACCCAAGATTCCGCGGCTCTGGCCGCCCCATCCCCATCACCCCGCCCTTCAGTCACCAAGGCACCGCGCGCCTACGTCATCGGCATGCCGATCGCCAGTGCGGGCCTGTGGATGGCGCTGCTCGCGCCTGCCATCGTGGTGCTCGCCATCAAGGTTTCCGAGATCACCACGCCGGACACCCGGGCTGGCGCACTGAGCCTCGTGGCCGGCGTCGGAGCCGTTGTGGCACTGCTGGCCAATCCGCTCATCGGCCGGCTGAGCGACCGCACGACGTCCAGGTTCGGCATGCGCAAGCCGTGGATCATCGGCGGTTCAATTGTCGGTCTGGGTGCGCTGTTCCTCCTGGGTGCGGCTGCGGACGTGTCCGGGGTGCTGGTGGCCTGGATCGTGGCGCAGCTCGGTTTCAACGCGGCACTGGCCGCGCTCGTGGCCACACTTCCTGACCAGGCCGCACCCCAGGAGCGTGGCCGGCTGTCCGGCCTGATCGGTATGACCCTGTCCATCGGACTCGTGTCCGGTGCCTACTTCGCGCAATTGTTCGAGAACGCCTTCCAGATGGCCATCGTCCCGGGCATAGTGGGCACGGCAGTGGCGATCGGATTCGCCTTCACCTTCAAGGACCGCGTCCTCACCGAGAAGCCCGCGCCTCTGAACCTGAAGGAAGTGTTGGGATCCTTCCACTTCAACCCCCGCATCCATCCCGGCCTCGGCTGGGCCTGGCTCACCAAGTTCATGGTCTACGTGGGCTACTGCGCCGCACTGCTGTACCTTCCCTATTTCTTTGCCGACCAGCTCCACGTTGCAGAGGAGAGCATCGCCAGCCTGGTGTTCCAGGCAACCCTCGTCAGCTCGGCGGGCACCGTGGTCACGAGCCTTGCCGGAGGATGGATCAGCGACAGGATCGGCAAGCGCAAGGCCCTCGTCATCGCCTCCGCCCTCATCATGATGACGGGCCTCATCATCATCGCCACGAGCTCCAGCACAGACCAGGTCATGGTGGGACAGGCAATCGTCGGCCTGGGCCTCGGTTGCTTCGGTGCCGTCGACGTCGCCCTGATCGCCGACCTGCTTCCCGGCACACAGACTGAGAACGCCAAGACCTTCGGCGTCTTCAACATCGCCCAGGCACTCCCCCAGTCCCTTGTTCCGGCTGTCGCCTTCCCCGTCATCGCGCTCGGCGGCTACACAGCACTGTTCCTCGGCGGTGCCGTCGTGGGAATCATCGGCGCCGTCCTCGTAACCCGCATCAAAGGAGTCAAGTAAATGAACCCCACACTCTCGACGCAGAAGCCCGGCGCATCCGACGAGTCTGCAGCCAGCCCCGCAGACGCGCCGCTGGACGCACCCTTGGACCCGTCCGCCGAGGCCCGCCTGCGCGAGCTCGCAGCAAGCCTGAGCCTGGAGCAGCAGGTCAGGCTCCTCACCGGCGCGGACGTCTGGTCCACTCACGCCCTGCCGGAAATCGGCCTCAAACGCATCGTGCTCTCCGACGGCCCTGCCGGTGTCCGCGGCGAAGACTTCGACGAGCGGCACGATTCCGTCTCGCTGCCGTCGTCGTCCGCCCTTTCCGCAACCTGGAGCGTGGACGTGGCCCGCCGCTACGGCCAGGTGCTGGGCCAGGAGGCGCGTCGCAAGGGCGTCCACGCCGTGCTCGGCCCCACCATTAACCTGCACCGCTCACCGCTGGGCGGCCGGCACTTCGAGTGCATGAGCGAGGACCCCCGCCTGACCGCCACCATGGCCGCCGGCTACGTGTCCGGGGTGCAGTCCATGGGCGTCGGCGCTACCCCGAAACACTACCTGGCCAACGAGGCCGAAACTGAACGATTCACGTCGGACTCCGTAGTGGACGAGCGCCCCCTCCGCGAGCTGTATCTTGCCGCCTTCGAGGACGCCATCACCGAGGCCCGCGCCTGGCTGGTCATGAGCTCCTACAACTCCATCAACGGCACCACCGCAAGCGAGAACAAGCTCCTCGAAACACCGCTCTCCACCGAGTGGGGCTTTGACGGCGTCGTGGTCTCCGACTGGACCGGCGTCCGGTCCGTGGCTGCTGCGAACGCGCACCAGGACCTCGAGATGCCCGGACCGGTGGGCCACTGGGGCGCAAGACTGATTGCCGCCGTACACGACGGCCGCGTCAGCCGGGAGGCGATCCTGGAAAAGGCCACGCGGATCCTGCGCCTGGCCGCCCGTGTCGGTTCGCTTGCGGGCTTCGAGCCCGCCGTCACGGAGTTCCCCCGAGCGCTCGACGGCGCCCAGGTGGCCCGCGAGGTGGCCGTCCGCGGTGCTGTGCTGGTCCGCAATGAAGGCGGCCTCCTCCCCCTCGACGCTGCGTCGTTGACCAGCGTGGCGGTGATCGGCCACAACGCCGAAGAGGCCCGAACGCAGGGCGGCGGCAGCGCCACGGTCATGCCCAGGTACAACGTCTCACCGCTGGAAGGCCTCCGAAAGGCATTGCCGGGCGATGCTGCCGTCACCTTTGCACGCGGCGCCAAGGTTGCCGAGGGAATCCAGCCGTTTGCCCGGAGGTCGCTGCACAATCCGGTCAGCGGCGTCCCGGGGATGCGCGTGACCTTCCTTGACGCCGACGGCAGGGAGATCTCCGGCGAAGACCGGCTGGCCTCGCACCTCATCTGGTTCGGCGTCGGCATTCCGGACGGCACGGCCTTCGTCCGGATGCAGACCGAATGGACTGCTGAAACTGCCGGCACCCATCACGTGGGCGTGGGCACGGTAGGCCGCATCCGGCTGTCGGTCGACGGCGCGGACGTGTTCAGCGGAGAACTGGAGGACGACACCGATGTCCTCGGAGCCGCCCTCTTCGATCCGCCCCAGACAGTTCATGCCATCGAGACCACGGCGGGCCAGCGCACGGCCATCGAGGCTCTCTATGAGTTGCCGCAGCAGCAGGAGATCCCGCTCATCGCCATCCTGCTCGGCGAGGAAACCGTCGTCGATGATCCCCAGGCGGAGATCCGGGCCGCAGTCGAAGACGCCCGCACCTCGGACGTCGCCGTGGTGGTTGTGGGCACCAACGCGGCCATAGAGTCCGAGGGATTCGACCGCAAGGACCTGGACCTGCCGGGTCACCAGAACGAGCTCGTCGAAGCTGTGGCCGCCGTCAATCCACGCACCGTTGTGGTGGTCAATTCCGGTTCTCCCGTGCTGATGCCGTGGATCGACAAGGTCGGCGCTGTGCTGCTCGGCTGGTTCGGCGGCCAGGAGTTTGGCTCCGCGGTGGCGGACATCCTGCTCGGCAAGGAGGAACCAGGCGGCCGCCTGCCCACCACCTGGCCCGCCGCGGTTGAGGACGTGCCGGTTCTCAACACCACACCCGTGGACGGCAAGGTGGTGTACTCCGAGGGCATTCACGTCGGATACCGCGCCTGGCTCAAGCAGGAAGCCGCCGGCGGTGCCGCGCCCCTGCTGCCGTTCGGCTTCGGCCTGGGCTACACCGCGTTCGAGCTTGGCCGTGCGCACGCGCCGCAGTGCGTTTCCGCCGGCCAGAACGTGGTGGTCAACATTCCGGTCCGCAACACCGGAGCCCGGACGGGCCGCGAAGTGGTGCAGGTCTACATTGCCCGTGCGGACTCCGCAGTGGAGCGCCCGGTCCGCTGGCTTGCAGGCTATGCCGGGACGCATCTGGCCGCCGGCGGCACAGGCAGCGTCGAGGTCCGGATCCCCGCCAGGGCGTTCGGCCATTACGACGGCGGATGGCAGTTTGAGCGCGGGGCGTTCCGGCTGCTGGTGGGCCGGCACGCGGCCGACGACTTCCAGGAGCTGGAGATCGAGGTCCGCTAGCCAGCCCTTCCCTGCCATGACAATTGGCGGCAGTGTCCGTCGTGAACACTGCCGCCAACTGCCTTCTGGGCGAGCTGCTTTATGGGCGAGCTGTCAGCCGTGGCCGCGCCCAAGGCCGGATTCTTTGTAGTACCCCTCGATGTGGGCGGCAACCAGCTCAGCTGCGCGGCCGCCGTCGCCGTTCCTGATGGCTTCCAGAATCTCCCTGTGCTCCGAGCGCAGCCGGGCAGCGGTTGCATCCCAATCGGGAAGGTTCGCCGTCAGCTTCGCGGCGTAGCCCTGGATGGCTTCGCGCAGGGACCCCATCATGGCGCTGACCACGGCGTTTCCTGCGGCGTCGGCGAGCGCAATGTGGAAGCGGACATCGAGGGCCAGGAATTCGTCCACTCCCGGTCCGGCGGAGTCCATGTCATCGAGCAGTTCTGAAGCGTGAAGGAGCTCCGGGGCATCAGGCTTCGCCCGGGCCGCAGCCCAGGACTCAAGCAGCACGCGGGTCTCCACGACGTCTGACACCGGCAGGTGCTGGGTGGCCACGTGCAGCCGCAGGGCCGAGCCAAGCGCCGCAGTCGGGTCGGAAATCACCACCGTCCCGGCCTCGGGTCCCGAGCCGACGCCGGCGCGCACCACGCCCATGGCCTCCAGGATGCGGATGGCTTCCCGGACCGAGGTCCGGGACACGCCGAGCTGCTCGGCCAGGCTGCGCTCCGCAGGGAGGCGCCCGCCCACCGCGAGCTGCCCGCCCGAGAGCTGGTCCTCGATCCACTGCATGACAAGTTGGTGCGTGCGCATGCGCCCATCCTAGTTGATGTGGTTGGACCACATGGACTAGAGTGTGGTCCAACCACATGATTCCGCACTCGGAGGCAGCAATGACGCAGACAGTTGAATCGACCAATCCGAAGGCACCCACCACGCCGAAGGAAACGGCGCCAGCGGGCACGGAGGTCAGTACTCCTAAGGCTCCCCGCATACCCGATGCCCTCAAGCGCCGGGTGCCCAAGTATTCGGACCTTGCCCCGCTGATGCAGTTCAAGAAGCCCGAGTTCAGCAAGGCGGCACGGCTCAACAGGGCAAGCACCATCTGGGAACTCCGCGATATTGCAAAGCGCCGCACGCCCAAGGCCCCCTTCGACTACACCGACGGCGCGGCTGAAGCCGAGATCACCCTGCGCCGCGCCCGCGAGGCTTTCCTGAACATCGAGTTCCGCCCGGGCATCCTCCGGAATGTTTCCAGCATCGACCTGGGCACCGACATTTTGGGCAAGCCCTCACGGCTCCCGGTCGGCATCGCCCCCACCGGCTTCACCCGGATGATGCAGTCTGAAGGCGAATACGCCGGCTCGCAGGCAGCCGAAGCCGCCGGCATCCCCTACACGCTGTCCACCATGGGCACCGCGTCCATTGAGGACGTTGCCGAGGCGGCGCCCAACGGGCGCAACTGGTTCCAGCTGTACCTGTGGACGGACCGGGACCGCTCCCTTGAGCTGATCGAGCGGGCTGCCAGGGCTGGCAACGACACCCTCATGGTCACCGTGGACACCGCCGTCGCCGGCGCCCGGCTCCGTGACGTCCGCAACGGGATGACCATCCCGCCGGCACTGACACTGAAGACCGTGCTGGATGCCTCCTACCGTCCGGCCTGGTGGTTCAACTTCCTCACCCACGAGCCGCTGACGTTCGCCTCGCTCTCCCGCTACACGGGCACGGTGGCTGACCTGATCAACTCGATGTTCGACCCCACCCTGACCTTCGAGGACCTCGACTGGCTCCGCGAGACGTGGAAGGGCAAGCTCGTGGTCAAGGGCATCCAGACCGTGGATGACGCGCGCAAGGTAGTGGACCACGGCGCCGACGGCGTGATCCTTTCGAACCACGGCGGGCGCCAGCTGGACCGGGCGCCCATACCGTTCCACCTGCTCCCGGACGTCAAGGAAGCCTTCACCAAGGACAACAGTGACGCCGCGATCATTCTCGACACCGGGATCATGAGCGGCGCGGACATCATTGCAGCTCTGGCCCTCGGCGCGGACTTCACTTTGATTGGCCGCGCCTACCTGTACGGGCTCATGGCGGGCGGCCGGGCCGGAGTGGACCGCGCCCTCCAGATCCTGGAAAAGGACATGACCCGGACGATGGCCCTCCTCGGGGTCAACAAGCTCTCAGAACTTACCCCGGACCACGTGCGGATCCTCGGCAAGTAAGCCGCCCGCCAGCCCTTGGGCTATTTCTTGCGGCCGAACTTCGGCAGGTTTGCCAGGAGGTCGGCCGCCTTCTTCGCACCGCGGCCCACGGTGCGTCCGATCTGCTGCGGAACGGTGTCGTCGTGGGCGGGGCCCCCTGGAACCACGACGGCGGGGCTCAGCTGCCCGTGGGCGGGTCGCCCGGGTGCGTCGAGGGCAGGTTCTGCAGCGCCGGCCGCTGTGCCGGCGGGACCGGCCGCGGCGGAACCGGCGGCGGCAAAGGCTTCCGGGACGACCGTGGCCGGAGCAGCCGCCGGCGAGGCGGCGGCACGGGCAGTTCCGGCGCTCTGGGGCAGCGCGTTCGCGCGCTGCGGTTCCTCGTCGGACCCGCCGTGGGCCGTGGTCTCGGGCGACGTGGCCGCGGCAGCCGACGGGCCGACGTCGAAGGTTTCCAACCAGCTGGCGATCCCCGCCAGCGGTTTCGGGTTGAGCGCGTAGTAGCGTTTCTGGCCCTGCGCGCGCATGCTCACGAGGTCGGCCTCGCGCAGCACCTTGAGGTGTTTGGAGATGGTGGGCTGGCTGGCGGCGAGCTCCTCGACCAGCTCCCCCACTGCTTTGTCCCCCTCGCGGAGGGACGCGAGAATGTCACGCCGTGTTGCCTCAGCAATGACGGCAAATACGTCGTCTGTCACCATGAGTCCAACCCTAGCGACATATACGCCGGATGGCATCTACTATTTCGCCCATCCGATGGCTCATGTCCGAGCCGTCTCAGTCGAACCAGGGATCCAGGCCGTACAACGGGAACACTTCCTTGCGGGTGGCCATCACGGTGCGGTCCACGTCGTCGTTGGGATCGAACCCGACCTCCCACGACCGCCACCAGACGTCAGCGTCGTCGCCCATGAACGCGGGGGCTGCAGTGCCGTACCGCTCGTGGACGTACGTCCGCCACGCTTCCGGCACCGGCGTGCGCAAAGGCACGGGGCGGCCCGCGGCGATGCCGATCAGGTGGCTCCACGTCCGCGGCACCACCCCGGTGATGTGGTACCCGCCGCCGCCGGTGGCAATCCAGCGGTTGTCGCAGTGGCGCGCGGCGAGGTTCCCGACGGCGGTGGTCGCCTCGCGCTGGCCGTCCACGCTGACGTTGAGGTGCGTCAGCGGATCCAGGCGGTGGGAGTCGCAGCCGTGCTGGCTCACGATCACGTCCGGTTCAAAGGCCCCAACCAGCTGGGGAACCACCGCGTGGAACGCGCGAAGCCAGCCGGCGTCGCCCGTGCCGGCCGGGAGGGCAACGTTAACGGCGCTGCCCAGGGCGTTCGGGCCGCCGATCTCGTTGGCGAAGCCGGTGCCTGGGAAGAGCGTCATCCCCGTTTCGTGCAGGGAGATGGTGAGGACCCGGGGATCGTCCCAGAAAATGCTTTGCGTCCCGTCCCCGTGGTGGGCGTCGACGTCGATGTATGCCACGCGCTGCACGCCGCCGTCGAGCAGTTTCCGGATGGCGAGCGCAGCGTCGTTGTAGATGCAGAAACCGCTGGCCCGGTCGCGTGACGCGTGGTGGAGCCCGCCGCCGAAGTTCACAGCGTGCACCGCTGAGCCGTCCAGGATCGAGCTGGCCGCGAGCAGGGATCCCCCGGCGAGGCGTGCGGCGGCCTCGTGCATTCCCGCGAAGGCCGGGTCATCCTCGGTGCCCAGCCCGTGGGCCTCGTCAGTGGCTGTGGGATCTTCGCTGACGCGGCGGACCGCCGCCACGAACTCGGGGCTGTGGACAGTGGTCAGCTCGCCGTCATCGGCAAGCTCCGGGGCCGCCAGCCTGACGTGCGCAAGGTCCAGCAGGCCCAGGCTCCGGGCCAGCCGTTCGGTGAGCTCAAGCCGCTCCGGCGCCATCGGGTGGCCCGGACCAAAGTTGTACGCCGTCATGGCGGCGTCCCACACCACCGTCGTTGGCAGTACGGGGAGGCTGAGTCCGGGCAGGAAAGTCATCACTCACAGGCTACCCGAGCGGGGTTACCGCCGCGGCGCTCCGCGCCCGGCCCGGCCATATGGCGGACTTTAGTGGTTTACTACTGGAGGAAGCAGATTCAACCGAGGAAAAAGCCACACATGACGCAAAGCCAGTCGAGGTCCAAGAGCCCGGCCAACTGGCAACCCGCAGCGCCGGAGCGGGACGGCCTGTGGATCTTCACCGGTATTCGCGACTTTATCGACAACATCGCCAACACCTCCCCCGCGCGCCTGGCTCTCACGGCGTTCTTCGTGGTCATCGTGCTCTTCACCGGCCTGCTGTCCCTGCCGGCGGCGTCGGCCACGGGCGAGTACACCCCGCTCCACCAGGCCCTGTTCACCGCCGTCTCGGCCGTGTGCGTGACCGGCCTGACGGTGGTTTCGACAGCGGCCCATTGGTCGTTCTTCGGGCAGCTCGTCATTCTGGTGGGCATCTTCGTGGGCGGCCTCGGCACCCTGACGCTGGCCTCGCTGCTGGCACTGATGGTGAGCAAAAAGCTAGGCGTCCGCGGAAAGCTGATCGCCCAGGAGGCGATGAACAACGCAGGGCGCCTGGGCGAGGTGGGCACGCTGCTCCGGATCGTGATCACCACGTCCGTGGTCATCGAGGGCACGCTGGCACTGGCCCTCGTTCCACGGTTCCTCACTCTCGGTGAACCGTTCTGGCGGTCCGTATGGCACGGCGTCTTCTACTCGATCTCGGCCTTCAACAACGCCGGCTTCACCCCGCATTCGGACGGCATCGTCCCCTACGAGACGGATCTCTGGATCCTTATCCCACTCATGCTTGGCGTGTTCATGGGCAGCCTGGGCTTCCCCGTGGTCATGGTCCTGCAGCAGAACGGCCTCAACTGGAAGAAATGGAACCTGCATACCAAGCTGACCATCCAGGTGTCGTTTATTCTGCTGGCGGCCGGAACGGTCCTGTGGGGCCTCATGGAGTGGGACAACGCCCGGACCATCGGGGGGATGGACATCGGGGACAAGATCACCCATGCGCTGTTCGCCTCCGTCATGACACGCTCCGGGGGCTTCAACCTCGTGGACCAGAACCACATGGAGTCCACCACTAAACTGCTCACCGATGCGCTCATGTTCGCCGGGGGCGGTTCCGCCTCCACGGCGGGCGGCATCAAGGTGACCACCATTGCCGTGATGTTCCTGGCCATCGTGGCAGAAGCCCGCGGTGACGCGGACGTCAAGGTTTACGGCCGGACCATCCCCCAGGGAACCATGCGCGTGGCCATCTCCGTCATCGTCGCAGGCGCTACCCTGGTTTCCGTCTCCGCTTTCCTGCTGCTGCACATCAGCGGGGCGACACTGGACCGGGTGCTGTTCGAGACCATTTCCGCCTTCGCCACCGTGGGCCTCAGCACGAACCTCAGCGCCGAACTCCCGCCGTCGGGCGTCTACGTGCTCTCCGCCCTGATGTTCGCCGGCCGCGTCGGCACCGTCACGCTTGCCGCTGCCCTGGCCCTGCGCCAGCGCAGCCAGTTGTACCACTACCCGGAAGAGAGGCCGATCATTGGCTAATTCGTCAGGGGCCGTCAACCGGCCCGCCCACAATGCTCCCGTTCTGGTGATCGGGCTGGGCCGCTTCGGCTCCTCCACTGCCGAGCAGCTGGTCAAGCAGGGCCGCGAGGTGCTGGCGATCGAGCGCGACCGGTCCCTGGTGCAGAAGTGGGCGCCGGTCCTCACCCATGTGGTGGAGGCAGATGCGACCAACATTGACGCGCTCCGCCAGCTCGGCGCGCAGGAGTTCAGCTCTGCTGTCGTCGGCGTGGGCACATCCATTGAATCCTCGGTGCTGATCACCGTGAACCTCGTGGACCTGGGCATCGAGCACTTGTGGGTCAAGGCCATTACGCCGTCGCACGGCAAGATCCTCACCCGGATCGGCGCCAACCACGTCATCTACCCCGAGGCCGACGCCGGGGTCCGTGCCGCGCACCTCGTGTCAGGCCGCATGCTGGACTTCATTGAGTTCGATGACGACTTCGCGATCGTCAAGATGTACCCTCCGCGCGAAACCGTGGGCTTCACCCTGGACGAATCCAAAGTCCGTTCCAAGTATGGCGTGACCATCGTGGGCGTGAAATCTCCCGGCGAGGACTTCACCTACGCGCGCCCGGAGACCAAAGTGTCTTCCCGCGACATGCTGATCGTGTCCGGGCATGTGGACCTGCTGGAGCGCTTCGCCGCACGGCCGTAGCCGATGGCAGGACGCACCGGACCGGTCACTGGACGCGCCATCGCTGGATGGACCTGACCCCGGCAGAATCACTTCCCAAATGCACAAACCCGGGCACCGTGGTGCCCGGGTTTGTGCATTTCTGCTGCCGCGGTGCGTGGCCGCGGGTGTGTGCTGCCGGCTTAGCCGAGCTGCTTGGCCTAGCCGAGCTGCTTGGTCATCTCGGCGGCCCGGTCCGCCGCGGCTCGGGCCCCGGCCGCGATGATGGCCGGCATGCCCTTTTCATCGAAGGTGGCGATGGCGCGTTCGGTGGTGCCGTTGGGGCTGGTCACGGCCTTGCGCAGTGCGGACGGCTCGGCGCCGGGTTCTGCCAGCATGAGTCCCGCGCCCGCCACGGTCTCGCGGGCCAGCAGCAGCGAAAGTTCCTCGTCAAGGCCGAGCTCGACGCCGGCAGCCGCCATGGCCTCCGCGAGGTAGAAGGCGTATGCAGGGCCTGAGCCGCTGATGGCCGAGAGGGCATCCACCTGCTCCTCAGGAATTTCGACGACGGTGCCCACCGCGGAGAGGATGTCCTTCGCCTTCTGGAGCTGCTCGGGCGTGCAGTGGGTACCGGCCGACACCGAGACCACACCGCGACCCAGCCTGGCAGGAGTGTTGGGCATGGTCCGGATCACGGGCTGGCCCTGTGGCAGGGCGGCTTCAAGCTGAGCGATCGAGACAGCCGCAGCCACGCTGATGACAATGGTGTCGGGGGAAAGCGAATCGCTGATTTCGCGGGCAAGCTCGGTGATGCCCACAGGCTTCACGCCGAGGAGCACCACTGCGGAGCCCTTCGCCGCCTGTTTGTTGTTGTCAGGCTCCTCTGCACCGGCGATGGCGGTAATGCCGTGGTGGCGTTCCGCCAGTTCGGCGGCCCGCTCTGCGCGCCGGACGGTGGCCACCACGTCCATGGGATCGGTGCCGCCGTGTAGGAGGCCGCCCATGATGGCCTCGTTCATTGATCCACAGCCAAGGAATGCGATTCGGTTGCTCATGGCTCCATCATTGCAGTTCACCGCCGCGGATGCAGGCCGGCAGGATTCACAGCGAGCTCCCATGTTCACTGAAGCCTGCACACATCATTGGGTCATAACTTTGGAAGTACCTCATTGAGGGTGCGAGTGATAAGGCAAGCATGGGGATGTTTGCCTGGCACCGACGGTCTGCAGCGGTTTACCCATTTTCCTGCAGCGGGCCGCCGGTGCCTTCGCTTTTAAGCCGGCGCTGAGGGTGGCGCGGATTCCCAGCTCCCTTTCAGGTAAATCCCCCTGAACGCACATTCTCGTTCGCTAATGTCGTAAGTGCCTCACAAGGTGCGAGTGATGGAGCCGGTCCTTCGGGATCGGCGCGGCGCCGGTCGGTTGCAGGAGTGTTCCCCCAGCTCCTCTTGCAAAACCGTCCGGCGCTTCACCGTTTAAGGGCGGGGCTGCTCATGAAGGGGCAGGACAGCCCATTAGGGGCAGGCAGCTCAACCCTGCCGTGTAAAGCTGCTCAGCCGGCAGCCAGCGGCTCCGACTGCTGCGTCCCAACGTGCGGAGCAGGCTCCAGCGGGCCGTCAAAGACCAGCTGGTCCAGGCGCCGCAGGATGAGGCCTTCCCGCAGGGCCCACGGGCAGATCTTGATCTTCTTGAATTCGAACAGCTCAAGGGCAGCTTCAGCCACCAGCACGCCCGCGAGGAGCTGGTTGGCGCGCGCCTCCGAGACACCCGGAAGGTGCAGCCTGTCCTCGCTCTTCATGGCCGAGATCCGCTGGGCCCACAGTCCGAGGTCGGTGGCGTGCAGCTCGCGCTTGACATACGGACCGGCCCCGCTGGGGGCCGCCCCTGCGATCCTGGCCAGCGAACGGAACGTCTTGGACGTCCCGGCCACGACATTGGCCCTCCCGACCGCGTCGAAGCTCTTGGCCGCGGGCTTGAGGGTTGCCCGGATGTAGCGCCGGAGGTCCTTGACACTCCTGGCTGAGGGCGGATCCTCATGCAGCCAGTCCCGGGTGAGGCGGCTGGCGCCGAGAGGCACGGACGTGGCAAGCTCCGGGAGCTCATCCTCGCCGGATGCCATCTCGAAGGACCCCCCGCCGATGTCCAGGTTCAGGATGGTGCCCGCCCCCCAGCCGTACCAGCGGCGGACGGCAAAGAACGTCATCGATGCTTCCTCGCTGCCTGTCAGCTCCTGCAGCGTCACAGTGGTCTCGTGCTTCACCCGGGCCAGCACTGCCGGCCCGTTGGTGGCTTCCCGGATGGCCGAGGTACAGAATGCCAGCAGGTCGTCGGCCTTATGCCTCGCGGCAAACTCCCACGCCTCAAGGACGAACTCGGTCAGCTCGTGCTGCCCGGCGTCGGTGATGTTGCCGTCGCCGTCGAGATACTGCACGAGGGACAGCGGCCGTTTGTGGGAAGCGAAGGGCACGGGGCGCGCGCCGGGGTGCGCGTCCACGAGCAGGAGGTGGACAGTGTTGGACCCGATATCAAGGACGCCTAGCCGCATCCTGCCATTATTCCCCGAGGAGCAGCGGAGGCTGCAATCGGTTCGGGCACATTTCTGGCCTGCACGGACGCAGAAGGGAGCTATTCGCCTTCGAGGCCGGCGGGGTTGGTATCAGCCTCATCGGCGCGCTTGAAGTCACGCTTGATGTTGGCGATGCCCTCGGGGTTGATTTCGAACCCATAGGCAGCCCCCGGGTTGATGACCATGCCCAGCTCGTCGCCGATGTTCGCGATGATGGCTGCACCCTGGGTCCCGAGCACGTTCGGGGCCGCCTCGAGGTACTCCGGGTCGACGCGGCTGGGGTGTGAGAACACGGCCAGAACCGGCTGGCCCTCGGCGTTGCCCAGCACCAGCGGCTCAACCTGGGAATCTTCGCCTTCGAGGGCGTCGGAGCTGATGATGTAGACCTCGTTGTTGAGGAACGACAGGATGACGTCCACAGGGTTGGCGTCCTGCCGGTCCCCCTGGGCCAGCTTCTCCTCGAGGTCGTTCAGAGGCGTGGTGTCTGCGGTACCGGTCTGTTCAGTCATGTATCTACTCGATCACGTTGCGGAGCCGGGTGCAATTCCGGCCCGCCTCCGCTCCACCCGCCCGGCCCACCGCCGGTCGAGCGCGCCGAGACCCAGGTTTCGCTCCCCACCCGCACCCTAACCTCGCAAGCTCGGTCAGAACCCTGCGGTCGTGGCCCCAAGCTCAACCGGCGGCCAGGGTTACTTCTTAGCTGTCGCCTTCTTGGCCGGAGCCTTGCGTGTGGTGGGGGTCCGCTTGACCGGGCCCTTGGCCCGCTTTTCGGCCAAAAGCTCGACGGCGCGTTCCCGAGTGAGTTCCTCCAGTGAGGTGCTTCGGGGCACGGTGATGTTGGTGACGCCGTCAGTGATATACGGGCCGAAACGGCCTTCCTTCACCACGATGTTCTTCTCCGAGACCGGGTCCGGGCCGAACTCCGCCAGCGGCGGCACGGCCGCGCGTGCACCGCGCTGCTTCGGCTGCGAGTAGATCTCCAGAGCCTGTTCCAGTGTGATGGTGAAGATTTCCTCTTCAGAGCCGATGGACCGTGAGTCCGTTCCCTTCTTCAGGTACGGGCCGAAGCGGCCGTTCTGTACGGTGATCGGATTTCCTTCGGCATCCTGGCCCAGGACCCGCGGAAGGCTCATGAGCTGAAGAGCCTCATCGAGGGTGATGGTGTCAACGGTCATGGACGCGAACAGCGAACCGGTACGCGGCTTGGCCTTCACAGGCTTCTTCGGCGGTTTGGGCTTGCCGTTCTTGTAGTACTCCACCGGCTGGTTGGCCAGCTGCTCTTCCGTCATCTCCGGAATGACCTCGGTGACGTAGGCGCCGTAGCGGCCGTTCTTAGCCACAACGGTGTGTCCCGTGTGAGGATCGGCGCCGAGGACCCGCTCCTCGGGAGCCGCGGTCTCCATCAGCTCAATGGCCTTGGCAGCGGTGAGCTCGTCCGGGGCCAGGTCTTCGGGGACGTTGGCACGGGCGGACTCGACGACTTCGCCGGTCTTGGGGTCAACCGTGGGCACGGAGCTTTCGAGGTAAGGCCCGAACTTGCCGACGCGCAGCGTGATGCCCTCGGCGATGGGCACCGAGTTGATTTCACGGGCGTCAATTTCGCCAAGGTTGTTCACGATGCTCAACAGGCCGGGGTCGGCGTCTTCACCGTAGTAGAAGTGCTTTAGCCAGGCTGCGCCGACGGCCTGGCCGTTGGCGATCTTATCCAGGTCGCCTTCCATGTCCGCCGTGAACTCATAGTCCACGTAGTCGTGGAAGTGCTGTTCAAGCAAACGGATCACCGAGAACGCGATCCAGCTGGGAACCAGGGCAGACCCCTGCTTCCGCACGTAGCCGCGGTCCTGGATGGTGGAGATCGTGGAGGCGTACGTGGACGGGCGCCCGATGCCCTTCTTTTCCAGCTCCGCAGTCAGCGACGCTTCGGTGAAGCGCGGCGGCGGCGAGGTTTCGTGGCCTACGGCCAGGATTTCCGACGCGGTGAGGGCGTCGCCCTTGGCCACGTTCGGCAGGCGGCGTGCTTCCTCGGACTCGTCGTCTCCGCGGCTTTCGTCCTTGCCTTCCTCGTAGGCGGCGAGGAAGCCGGGGAAGGTGATGACGGTCCCGGACGCCGAGAACTCGGCGTCGCGGCCTTCGGCCGCGCCACTTACAGCCACCGCACCAAGCCGGATGGTGGCCGTGGAGCCCTTGGCGTCGCCCATCTGGGAGGCGACGGTGCGCTTCCAGATGAGCTCGTAGAGCCGGAATTCGTCGCCGGAGAGCTGCTTGGCTACCTGCGCCGGCGTGCGGAACGAGTCACCGGCGGGGCGGATGGCCTCGTGGGCTTCCTGCGCGTTGGCCGCCTTGCTGGTGTAGACGCGCGGTGACTGCGGAATGTACTCGGGGCCGTACAGCTCGGAGGCCTGGCGGCGCGCGGCCGTAACGGCTTCGTCGCTCAGCGCCGAGGAGTCGGTACGCATATAGGTGATGTAGCCGTTTTCGTACAGGCGCTGGGCGATCTGCATGGTGCTCTTGGAGGAGAACCGGAGCTTGCGCCCGGCTTCCTGCTGGAGCGTGGAGGTCGTGAACGGGGCCGCGGGACGGCGGGTGTACGGCTTCGTGTCAAGCGAGCGGACACGGAATTCGGCGTTCTGGAGCCCGGCCGCGAGCGACGTGGCGAGTTCCTCGTCGAGGTGGGCGGCATTGCGCGAGGTGAGTTCGCCGGCGTCGTTAAAGTCCCGGCCGGTGGCAACCTTGGCGCCGTCAACCGCGGCGAGCTTGGCTTTGAACGAGCCGGAGTCCGCGCCGAACTGGCCGGTCAGGTCCCAGTAGGACGCCGACTTGAAGGCCATGCGTTCCCGTTCACGGTCAACCACCATGCGGGTCACCACGGACTGCACGCGCCCGGCGGACAGCCCGCGGGCCACCTTGCGCCACAGCACCGGGGAGATCTCGTAGCCGTAAAGGCGGTCCAGGATGCGGCGGGTCTCCTGGGCATCAACCAGCGCGGCGTCGACGTCGCGCAGGTTGTCCATGGCGCGGTGGATCGCTTCCTTGGTGATTTCGCCGAAGGTCATCCGGTACACCGGGACCTTGGGTTTGAGGACCTCCAGCAGGTGCCACGCGATGGCTTCGCCCTCGCGGTCCCCATCGGTTGCGAGATAGAGAGCGTCGGCGTCCTTGAGCTGGGCCTTGAGTTCGGCCACCTTTTTCTTCTTGTCCGGAGACACCACGTAGTACGGCTTGAATCCGTTTTCGACGTCGACGGCGAACTTGCCCACGGAGGTCTTCTTCAGTTCTGCCGGGAGTTCGGAAGGCTGCGGCAGGTCGCGGATGTGACCGATGGAGGCCTCTACGATGAAGCCCTCGCCCAGGTACTTGGCGATGGTCTTGCTCTTGGCCGGAGACTCCACGATCACGAGTTTCTTGCCGGTTTTGGCCTTGCTTGGCACAGTGCTCCTACAGAAAAAGGTTGCTCGGGCAGATGAGCCCATATTGGCCTAGTTCACCATATTTTGCAGAATCATGCGCTGTCATGTGGAAAACACGTGGCCGCTGTCACTGCCAAGCAAACCTAATTAACCGCCGGCGGCGGCACCATCGCGGCCACTTCCCGACGGGGACCGGTCGTCCGGAATCATGGACCACATGGTGGCAATCCGCTCGGCCCCGGGCGGAACGTCATTGGGGTCCTCAAGCTCGTAGTCGCGCAGCAGTTCAAAGACCTTTTCGGTGAGTTCACGGCGCTGTCCGGGCGTCAGGTATAAAAGGTCAGTGGCCAGCACCACCGCCATCGAAGGCTCGGCGGACTCGCCGCTGTTCCGCTGCTCGTCCCGGGTCCTGGCATATGCGTTGGCGCGGCGGCGGAATGCCTGCAGTTCGAGGTCGACCACGGCGAAGTCGGGGCTGGCCACCCCGCCGCCCGAGTTGATGGTGAAGTCGCTGCCGGCCGCCTTCCAGCGCCGTTCGCGCGCATCCCCCGCGGTCTCCGCCGGCACCACGATCCCCCACTTTTGCAACGCCCTCAGGTGGTAGCTCATCGCACTCGGCGTGAGGCCAGTCTGCTGCGCAAGCTCGGTGGCCGTGCGGCTGGACTGGGTGGAGTACAGCTCCGAAATGACTTCCAGCCGGGCAGCATGGGCCAACGCCCGGATTGCCTTGGGGTCGGTGATCTCCACTTTCTTTTCCGGGCGGGGCCTGCGCTTAGGATGCTTCTCCTCGGCGGGGGAAGTCGTCTTGTTGGCGGGCTCCGCCGAGGGCGTGTCTGTACTCACCCTCCAAGTCTAGCCAGCCCGGTCAGGTTATGAAAGAAATGCTTGACATCACTAATCCTGAAAGAGTACTTTCACAGTTATGAAAGAAACCCTTCATAGCTCGCCGGATGCGGCTGATGCTTCTCGTGCTGAGGGTGCGCCTGCCACGGCTTCCTCCGCGGCCCCTTCCCCGGCTGATTCTTCTGCGTCGGCTGCGCAGGCCCTCTGGCGCAACCGTGACTTCGTGATCGCGAGCAGCGCGCGGTTCATGGCAACGGCAGGCATGGGCGCCGTCGTCGTTTCGGTCATGCTGCATCTTCAGGAGACGGCGGCGAGCGGGAGCGCCCCTGTTCCCGGCCCGTGGCTCGTGGCCGGCTATCTTCTGTGCTCGGCACTGCCGCTCGTGATCCTTGCCCCGTGGACGGGGCGCCTGGCAGACACGAAGGACTCAAGAACGCTGGCGGTTGGGTCATCGGTGGTCAGCGCGGTGGCAGTGGCGGTTATGGGCGTCGGAATGGAGTTTTCCGACATCCGCATCCCCGTGCTGTTCGCCATGACTTTCCTGCTGGATGCGGCCCAAGCGGTGGCTGGGCCCACCTGGCAGGCGCTGTTGCCCCGGATCGTCGGGGAGGACCGGACGCCTCGGGCACTGGGCACGATGCAGGCGACGATGATGATTGCCGGGATGGCGGGCCCGGCCGCGGGCGGGCTGCTGAGCGGCTGGGGAGGCACCGGGCTGGTCTTCGCTGTGGCGAGCGGCTGTTACGTGGCCATGGGCGCGGGCGCGGCCCTGGTAGGAACGAGGAGGGCAGGTGCCGTTGAGCAGGCCGGCAGGGCGAAACCTGCGCTCCTTGACGGGTACCGGTTCATCCGCAGGGACAGCCTCGTTTGGGCGCTGGTGCTGGGTGCCCTCTTCTACATCACGGTGGGCGAGGCAACCAATGTCCTGGAGGTGTTCCTGGCCCGCGCCGAACTCGGCGCCACGGAAACCCAGTACGGCCTGCTGGCAGCCGCATTCGGATTGGGCATGGCGGCGGGAGCCGCCCTGGCCGGCCGTATCCGCACCGAAGGGTCGAGGCTGCGGATCCTGCTGGCGGCCATGGTCCTGACATCGGTGTTCCTCGGGATCATGGGGCTCGCTCCGGACGTCCTCTGGCTGTTTGCGGCCTACACAGCCATGGGCCTGGCCTGCGGCGCGTTGAATGCCTGCTTCGCCGCCATCACCATCCTGCGCGTTCCGGAGAGCGGCCGGGGGCAGGCTATGGCCATCGTGGGCGGCCTGACCCGGGCGGTGTCCATCGCCGCGCTGGCACTGGGCGGACTGCTCGGGGCCGTGGTCCCGATCCGGGCCAGCTTCCTCGTCACGGGCGCAGCGGGCGTCGCCGTTGCGTTGGCGCTGGCGGCCTACGTCCTGCCCCGCTTCGGCGGCAAAGGCGCCGCACCCGGCGCACTACCGGACGGTGCGGCGGGCGGTGCAGCACCGGGCGTGCCACCGTCCGGGCTAGAACCCCTCCAGGGGAAGCAGGAAACCGTCGCGGACCAGGTTCGCCACGTCGGTGAGCAGCCGCGCCCGGAAGGCATCGCCGTCGAATCCCTCGTGCCCGCCCAGCAGGGCCTCAAGGGCGCCGATGATCTGCCCGGCGGAGAGGTCGCCGTCGCACGCTGAGACGAAGCCGGCAAGTTCGGTGCTCAGCAGGTTGGTCCGCCGGAGCCCGGCACCCTGGCGCAGGAGGATGACGCCAGGGTGCTCGGCGCCCGGCCTCTGGTGGCGTTCCTCGGTGACGTCGTCCGCCACCACGAGGTGCGCGGCGGAGATTTCGTTGGCTGCCAGCCAGTCGGCGCGGCCGACGGCGGCACCCAGGTGGGGCCCCACCGGCTGCTCGATCGGATACGTGATCTCCTCGAACCGATAGACCCTGCGCGTGCCGGCAGCAGGCCGCCGGAGCCAGATCATTCCGAAGCCCACCCCGTCCACGTTCCGCGACGCGAAGTCGTCCAGGTAGGCGGCGTAGGCGACCTGGTAGTGCTTCCGGTCGCGGTTTTCCGAGGCATCCTGCAGCCAGGTTTCGGCGTACTGCTCCGGCCCCACCTGCTCGCGCTGGATGAACCACACGTCAGTGTCCGGGCTGGTCCAGCTTTGCGGCCGTTCCTCCCATGACTTCCCCGCCGTGATCTCCCAGTTGCCCAAAAGCTGGGCTGTTCCGCCTGGCGCCAGCACGTCCGGCAGGGAACTGACCAGTGACGCCACGATGTCGTCCCCCGGCAGGCCGCCGTCGCGGTAGGTGAACTGGTCTCCGGCGGCCTCTCCGGTGGTCCTCGGCGTGATGACGAAGGGCGGGTTGGACACCACGACGTCGAACAGCTCTCCGGCCACCGGCTCCAGCAGCGACCCACGAAGCAGGCTTACCCGGTCCTCCGGCCGCGCCGGGTCCACGTGGAGGGCATCAGCGTTGAGCAGGATATTGAAGCGTGTGAAGGCCAGGGCGCGCTCCGAGATGTCGGTGGCGGTGACTTGCTCACTGTGGTGCAGCAGGTGGAAGGTCTGGATGCCGCAGCCCGTTCCCAGGTCCAGGGCCTTGGCCGCGTGGCGCCGGATGGTGGTTTGCACCAGCGTGGTGGAGGCCTGCCCGATGCCCAGGACGTGGTCGTGCCGGAGCACGCCGGGGCGCTGGTGCGCGGCGAGGTCGCTGGCCACCCAGAGTTCCGCCCCGCCGCTGCCGTCCTCATTCGAGTCCCAGCCGTACGGCCGGAGATCCGCCGCAGCCGAAACCACGGCCGCCGCAGCCTCCGCAGCCTCCGCCAGCCCGAGCGCTACCAGACCCTCCGTCCGGGTCCGCGGGAGGGCGGCGTCGAGTACCTTAACGTCCTGCGGAACGGCCAGCAGCCAGAAACGCACGACGGCGGCGAGCGCCGCGGTGCGCGGCTCGCCCTGGGCAGCTGCTTCGGTGACGATCAGCGCGGGGATGAGCTGGTCCCGGTTCAGGGCCGTGTACGCGGACGGGCCCAGCAGTTCGGCCACACCGTCCACCGTGTAACCAACTTCACGCAGGTCCGCGGCGAGTGCGTTCAGGAGGTCGGGGCGGTCGCTGCGGGGAGCGTCGGGAGTGTTGCCGGCGGTGAAGGGCTTGGATTCGGTCACCGGGCCAGTCTATTTGTCGGAACGGAAGACTAGAGTGGGGCCATGTTCGGCACCCAGGCAACGGCGGCTGATCCAGGATGGCTTCAGTACGTGGCGGCATTCACTCCGCTCAGCACGTTGGTGGCGGCTGCCATCGCCGGCTGGATCGGCTGGCGGACGCTCGCCCAGCGGCGTGAAGCGGACCGCCGGGACCAGTGGTGGCAGCGCACCCAGTGGGCTATCGATCTAGCGATGGACCGCGATTTCAGCAGGGCCGTCGTAGGCCTCATTGCGCTCAAACACTTGGCCGGCAGCGATCTGTGCACCCCGGAGGACTACGAGATGCTGGACAAGATCGGCGGTGCCAAGATCGATGCGCTCACCCTGTCGGAAAAGGCCGCTGAGCGGGAGGAGCAGAATGCGCCAGCTGGCCACGGCCCCGCGACGCCACCTTCGGAACCGGGCTCCTTGGAGCGAGCTCCGTCCGCACGGGCTGAACTGATCCCCGTCCGTCTTGAGTCCCGGGACGAGCAGGTCTTTGCCAGCTCGGCCGGCATGGCAGAGGCGCTGCGGGAGGCAGACAGACTTGTCTCTTTTGTGGCACCGCGGCACTCCGGCCACTGACGGGGACAGCCGGCCCGCGAACCTGACGGCGGCCCGCGGGCGTACCATAGCCGTATGCAACTGCAGCAGCGATTTATCAGCCCTCGGCCGCTTTCCGGCCGCACGGGCTTCCTGTCGCGCGACTAACTGCAGCAGCCGGGGTCCGTCCGGTGCAGCGGCTGAGGGTGAATCCGCCCCCTCCCGCCCCAGATTTGAAGGACCCGTCATGAAAAAGTATCTCTCCCCCACCGAGCTCAACTCCGCCCTCGCCCTCCGCGATCTCTCCGACCCGGCGGAAGGTCCCCACGCTATGCAGTTGCTGCTCGACCGCATCACTACAGCCCTGGAGCGGCTGTGGAACATCGGTTCGGACACGCACCGTGCCAGCCCCCTGGTGGCCACCTCGGACAACTATGACCGGCTGGGGTATTCGGCTGGAGACGTCACCCGTGATTCGCGCTACTCCCGCCACGTCAGTCCCACCGTGATGCTGCGCAGCCACACATCGGCCGGAGTTCCGGCGCTCCTGGACTCGCTCCGCGGGGAACTGGGCCACTACGACCGGCTGCACATCCTGCCAGGGCTGGTGTACCGGCGCGACGCGGCAGACCGCACTCACGTCGGCGCCCCGCACCAGGTTGATTTGTGGCGGATCAAGTCCCGCGGACTCCTGGGTGCCGGTGACCTCCAGACGATGATGGCCGCAGTGGTGGAAGCTGTGCTGCCGGCCGCGGAGAATCCGGATGTGCAATGGCGTGCGACGCCGTCAACCCACAGCTACACCGCGGCAGGCCAGCAGCTGGATGTGCTGGCCACCATGCCTGACGGCACCCGCGAATGGCTGGAGCTGGCGGAGTGCGGCCTGGTTGCGGCGCCGGTGCTCCGCGGTTCCGGCCTTGACCCGCGGCGCTGGGCCGGACTGGCTCTGGGGATGGGTCTCGACCGGGCGCTCATGCTGAACAAAGGCGTCGGTGACATCCGCCTTCTGCGGTCCGGCATTCCCGCGGTCCGGTCACAGCTCCTGGACCTGCAGCCGTACCGGGCCATTTCGGTGATGCCCGGTGTGAACCGAGACCTCTCCCTGGTCATCACCGACCCGGCCGACGCCGACGCCGAACTCCTGGGTGACGCCGCCCGCGCTGCGCTCGGCAGGGATGCAGATGTCCTCGCGGCCTTGGAAGTCAGGGCGGTGACGCCGACGGCGGAGCTGCCGCCGGCCGCCGTCGACCGTCTCCACATCAGGCCCGGCCAGGTGAACGTGCTGCTGCGCCTCGTGCTGCAGCCTCTGGACCGGACGCTCACCGACACGGAGGCCAACGGGCTCCGCGACCGCGTCTATCTGGCGCTGCATCAGGGCCAAGTACTGGAACTGATCGCCGGATAACCGGCCGGAGGGGTGCCGCCAGGTGGGCTGACTCCGGAGGCGTCTGAAGGGGACGGAACCTTGGGCGTGCAGCAGGTAGGTTGGAGGCATGGCTGAACGTTTCTCTTCGATGCTCCGTGTCCTGTCAGGGGCGGCTGCGGTTGCCTCCATCCTGCTGGCCGTGCCGGCCTGCTCACCCGTTGTGTCGATTGAAAACGCCGACGTTCCTGCATGGAAGGCCACCGCGCTGCCGTCTGCCGGCGGCACGGTCCTCGAGGATGCCGGCAAGATCCTCAACCGGGACCGGATCAACCAGGAGGCGGCCAGCGTTCCGGCCGGCCGCTACACGCTGACCGTGACCTGCGAAGGCGGAGGGAAGGCGTTCTTTGCCGTGTCGCTGGCGGGGAAGCCCATGGTGGACGCCGGGGCTGCGTGCAACGGCAGCCGCGAGATAACGAAGATCACGGTAGCCCAGCCGGGGCCGCTGGAGATCAGCGCGTCCAGCGTTGACGCCCCGCTGATTTACGCGTATCAGTTGGTGCCGGCGAAGTAGCCGGCGCGCTTTTTCGGGGAGCTGCTTCCGCCTATGGCCTCGTGCCACCGGCGGGCATAAAGTCGGTGTATGCCCTCTGTGCGGATGGTCTCCGTGCATCATCTCTTCAGGCGGGCACCGCGGGTGCCGCTGGTGCGGACCCCGGCAGCCGCCGTCGTGCTTTCCCTTGCGCTGGCTGCGGGTGCCTTTCTGAGCGGCTGCGAATACAGCTACGACGACGGCCGGGGCGAGCTGCCGGCCGGCACCTTCCCCGCCGTGACGGATCCGGCGCTGCCGCGGGACCCGCTGGAGAACCTGCCCGTGGCCGGCGCCGAGCTCGATGCGTGGGCGAAGGAGGTACTGCCGGATGCAGAGGGGCAGGTTTTCCGCACCAGCTACGGGACTGTCGAGGGCGGGGAAGAGAAGACAGAGTCCACGGGACAACTGCCCAGCGGCACGTATTCCCTGACGCTCGCCTGCCGCAGCGAGCGGAGAGTCAGCTTCACGGTGCGCGACTCCGAGTTCGCCCTCGTGGACCTGAGCCTGCGCTGCGGGACGTCACGGGTCAATGTGGTGCACGTGTCGAAGGATTCAGTGCTGCACGTGACCGTGGAGGCGAGGGACGACGCCAACTTCGCCTACCGCGTTAGCCGGATCTGACCGGGGCTTCCGGCCGTCCGGCAGCGCAGCTGTAAGGCGCCCCGCAGCCGTCAGGCAGCGCAGCCATCCGGGCAGCGCAGGGTCTCGGGGCTGGAGGCGCACTCGGCGCAGTACAGCGTGAGCGTGCGACAGCTCAGGTTGGAGCAGTTTTCGAACTTGCTGGTGGGCGCGGCGCAGCGGACACACTCGCCGACGGTCTTGGCATCTTCGCTGAATTCAAGATGCATCCGCTTGTCGAAGACGTACAGCGAGCCCTCCCACAGGCCCTGGTCCTTGAACGTTTCGCCATACCGGACGATGCCGCCGTCGAGCTGGTAAACCTCCTTGAATCCGCGGTTCACCATGAGGCTGGAGAGCACCTCGCAGCGGATTCCGCCGGTGCAGTAGGTGACTACCGGCTTGTCCTTGATGGAGTCGTACTTGCCGGACTCTAGTTCCTTGATGAAATCGTGGGTGGTGGCGACGTCCGGGACAATCGCGTCCTTGAATTTTCCGATCTGCGCCTCGAACGCATTACGGCCGTCGAAGAAAACGACGTCCTCGCCGTTCTCCTTCTTCGCGTCCACCAGTTCGTGGAGTTCCTCCGGCTTGAGGTGCGTTCCGCCGCCCACGACGCCGTTTTCGTCGACCCTCAGCTCGCCCGGGGCGCCGAAGGAGACGACCTCGTCGCGGACCTTGACGCTCAGCCGCGGAAAGTCATCGGCCCCGCCCTCCGACCATTTCACGTCGACGCCGTGGAACCCCTTGTATTCGCGAGTCGTCTTCACGTACTGCTTGACGGCGTTGAGCTCACCGCCCACGGTGGCGTTGATGCCGTCCTTGGAAATCAGGATGCGTCCCGTCAGCCCCAGCTTCTCGCAGAGGGCGCGCTGCCAGAGCCTGACGGCGTCGGGGTCAGCGATGGGGGTAAAGCCGTAAAAGAGCACGATTCGGTTCAAAGCCACGTATTTAAGGGTACTGGCTGCGGGGAAGGCAGCGGAATCGGAGGTGCGGGGCGGGGACGCCGTCGCGGTGCAGCCGGCTTCACCGATCACAATTGCATAAGCAAGTGTCAAAGCCCTGTTACTTGTGACAACGCTGGAATAGTCTCATCACATGACGCCAGAAGCCATGGTTGGAGACATCACTCATCTGCTGGAAGTCTGGGTAGCTGGCTGGGCTGGTTGCCGGGGCTATGAGACGCGCACTGAGGGGCGCTTTCCTGCCGCCCTGCGCGCAGACACTACCGGGGACTGGGAATATTTCGCTTCCGATCCCTCCGACACCGAGTTCGCCACGCTGGCAGCCACGACGGCCGAGGCGCCGGCACGGGTGCTTACCATCCTGACCAATGACGTTGGTCGCTACAAAGTCCTGGCACAGCAGCATGGGCTGAATGTGACATCAGCGTCCCAGAGCATGATGGTGGTGGACATGGAGACCCAGGACGCCGAGGATCCGTGGCTTTCCGACGACGAACTGAAACTGGAAACATCCGAGTCCAACGGCGTGCACCATGCTGTGGTGCGGGCAGGCGATGCCCTCGCAGCCAGCGGACAGGTGTGCGTCATCAACGGGACCGCAGTCTTCGACAAGATCGTGACAGAGCCGGACTTCCAGCGCCGTGGACTGGGCAGCTTCATCATGAAGGCCCTCGCTGCCCAAGCGTTTGCGCACGATGTGGAA
Source organism: Arthrobacter sp. P1_B11 (assembly GCF_056406715.1). Lineage (NCBI taxonomy): Bacteria > Bacillati > Actinomycetota > Actinomycetes > Micrococcales > Micrococcaceae > Arthrobacter > Arthrobacter sp. P1_B11. The sequence continues at coordinate 55,394 of NZ_JBFTZQ010000018.1, read as the reverse complement.
GACGGCCTGCTGCTTGCCTCACTGGACGGGCAAAAGCTGTATTCACACCTTGGCTGGACCTCGGTGTGCCATGTCCTGTTGCTCTCTGCCTCCAACGAGGGCGCCGACCTCTCGGTGGCCTGACGCTTCTCTTGATCTGACGGCGGTGCCCGCATTCGCGTGCTGATTCTTGCATTCCCGTGCTGATTTTTGCGCGGGTGAAAGAATATTGGGGTGAACCCCCATGACTCGCTGATTCCCCTGCTGGGCCGCGGCCCGGACCCGGAACAGCTGCGGCATGTGCGGACCATCCCGGCGCGCGCGGCTGTGCACGAGCCGTGGCCGGAGTGGGCCCATCCTGAGGTCGTGGCTGCGTACGGCAAACTGGGCATCCACCAGCCGTACCGGCATCAGATCCAGGCGGCCAACATCGCGCACGCCGGCGAACATGTGGTGATAGCTACGGGCACGGCCTCCGGAAAGTCGCTCGCCTACCAGCTCCCGGCCCTGGACGCGATCCACCGCTCAGAACTGCGTGTCCTCTCCGAGCCTGGCAAGATCCATGACGATGGCGCCGTGACGCTGTATTTGTCCCCGACCAAGGCGCTGGCAGCGGACCAACTCGCAGCCATCCGCTCGCTGAAGCTGCCCACCGTCAGGGCAGAAACCTACGACGGCGACACGGACCCGGCCTCACGGCGCTGGATCAGGGACCACGCCAATTTCATCCTGGCCAACCCGGACATGTTGCACTTCGGGATCCTGCCCAACCATGCCTGGTGGGCGGGGTTCTTCCGGCGGCTGCGTTACGTAATCGTCGACGAGGCACACAGCTACCGCGGCGTTTTCGGTTCCCATGTGGCCAACCTGATGCGCCGCCTCCGGCGTATCTGCGCCTATTACGCCGGCGCTTCTTCCCCCGGCCCGGTCTTCATTGCGGCGTCTGCCACGGCTTCTGAACCGGAAACGTCCTTTGGCAGGCTCATCGGCGCCCCGGTCCGGGCTGTCTCAGAAGATTCCTCACCGCACGGTTCCACCACCGTGGCGTTCTGGGAACCGGCCCTGACTGAGGTGCGGGGCGAGAACGGTGCCAAGGAACGCCGGACGGCAGTGGCCGAGACCGCAGACCTGCTGGCGAACCTCGTCTCATCCCGGATCCGGACCATCGCCTTCATCAAGTCCAGGCGCGGCGCGGAAACCATTTCCTCCATCACCAAGCGGCTCCTCGATGAAGTCGATCCCAGCCTGCCCCAGAGGGTTGCCGCCTACCGTTCGGGCTACCTTCCGGAGGAACGGCGTGCCTTGGAAAAGGCATTGCGGTCCGGCCAACTGCTTGGCATCTCCAGCACGTCGGCCCTAGAGCTGGGCATCGACATCTCAGGGCTGGACGCGGTGCTCGTAGCCGGCTGGCCGGGAACCAGGGCATCCCTCTTCCAGCAGATCGGCAGGGCGGGGCGCGCCGGACAGGATGCCATCGCCGCGTTTGTGGCCAGCGATGACCCGCTGGACACGTATTTGGTGAACCATCCTGAGGCGATCTTCGATGTGTCGGTTGAGGCCACGGTGTTTGATCCGTCGAATCCGTATGTGCTGGGCCCCCACCTGTGCGCAGCAGCAGCCGAACTACCGTTGGGGGTTGCGGAGCTGCCTCTGTTCGGCGGCACCGCAGAGAAACTGCTCGGTCAGCTAGTGGCGCAGGGTTATCTGCGGAGGCGCCCTGCCGGCTGGTTCTGGACGCACCCGCAGGGCGCGGCTGCCATGGTGAACCTGCGGGCCGACGGAGGCGGTCCGGTAAGTATCGTGGACGCCGATACCGGATCCCTGCTGGGGACCATGGATTCGCCGCAGACCCACTACCAGGCCCATACCGGAGCCATCTACGTTCATCAGGGCGACAGCTACGTCGTGGAGGACCTAAACGAGGACGATCACTGTGTTGTGGTGCGGCGCGCGAACCCGGACTACTACACCACGGCCCGGGACATAACGCAGATCGAGGTGCTTGAGACCGAGCGCACGGCCCAGTGGGGCGACGTCGCCGTGCATTTCGGCGATGTGAAGGTGACGACTCAAGTGGTCTCTTTTCAGCGCAAGGCCCTGATTTCGAATGAGGTCCTTGGCGAGGAACCCTTGGAACTCGGGGCACGGGACCTTTTTACCAAGGCGGTCTGGTTCGTCATGGACAACCGGTCCCTGACAGGTGCCGGCCTGATCGAGGCACAGTTCCCCGGCGCGCTCCATGCAGCAGAACATGCAGCCATCGGACTCCTGCCCCTCGTGGCGTCCAGCGACCGCTGGGACATCGGGGGCGTCTCCACAGCGATCCACGCCGACACGGGCGTGCCCACGATTTTTGTGTACGACGGGCATCCCGGCGGTGCAGGCTTTGCGGAACGGGGCTTCGAGAAGGCCAAGGTGTGGCTTGCCGCGACCAGGGACGCCATCAAGGCCTGCGAATGCGAGTCCGGCTGCCCGTCCTGCGTTCAGTCCCCCAAATGCGGCAACAAGAACAATCCACTGGACAAGGACGCAGCCGTCACATTGATTGACGTTCTGTTGCGGGATGCAAAGGAGTCCGCTGCCCCGCCCGAGGCGTATGCCGCGAGTGCTGTCGTGCCAACCGCGGGCTAAGGCGGCGGCCCCGCCCGGGCCCGCCCGGCTGCTGATCCGAGGATGGTGCCGGCCGTAAGTTGGGTGTGGACTTCGACGGATTGACCACCTTCCTCAGCGCAGCTGAGCAGCCTGGCCCCGTGCCGGCCTGCTACCTCTGCAGCAAGAATGCATGGTTCACCCGCCGTCACGCCGCGCAGTGCATCCGCTGCTGCCAGAGCCGCGAGGTCGGCCGCGGCTGCCGCTTTGGAGGCCATCACGGCCGACTGCGCCAGCAGGAGCAGCATGGACATGGCCAGGATGACCACCATGCCTAGACCCGCTGCGAGCACTGTGCCGGACCCCCGCTCGGAATCAGGCTCCTCCGCCTGCTGACGCCGCTTCACTCCGGTCTCCTTATAGTCGTTTGTTTCTCCGGGCCCCCTGGCTTGCCTTCGAGTCTCCCCGGTGTCCGGGTGGACTCCGCCGTTTCAGCACGGGCCTCGGCCTTCGCCGTCAGTGTCCAGGGCACTACGTTTCCCATAGGCCCTGCCATCCGTACCGACACGGTCACGCTCAGCCATTCGCCCTCGGTGTCCACAACCGAAGAGGCCGAGCCGCCAGCCAGCTTTCGGACAATTACATCGATGGCAGCAGGATCCTCTCCGCGGGCAAGTGCTCGGGCGCCGGCCCTGGCCGCCTCCTCCAGCCGGAGTTGCGTGACCCCCGCCGCAGACCCAGCCAGAAGCATAGTCAGCAGCATCAGGACAGCAGGCAGTGCGACCGCGAATTCAGCCGTCACGGCCCCGCGGTTGTTCGTTTTGCGGCTGCCGTTTGTGCTGCTCTCCGTCGCAACAGGTGGCGGGGTCTGCGGCAGGAGCCTCACGGCAAGGCCAGCGCCGTGCGGATCAGGTTGAGCAGGAAACCGCGGACTTCGTCGCTGCGCAGGATGAACACCAGAAGCCCGGCGAATCCGACTGCGGCCAGCGTGGCTATGGCGTACTCCGCCGTCGCCATTCCGGCATCCGAGCCCATCAGGCGCCGCCGCGGGCGCATCTTCACCCGGGGCGCTGCGCTGGCTCCAGGGTAAATTTCCCGGACCCCGGCCTCGTTGCCTTCCTGACGTGCAGGCTGGGCTCCGCCGAGATTGTTTTGATTCAGGGACATAAGTCTTCCTTTCTGCTTGGCCGGCGGTCTTGCCGGCTACTCCGACTGTTCCGGGTGGCGGGCCGACCGGTAAGTGAGAAATTGGCCTAAGTGGAAAAGCGGTGGCCGGGCCACCTTGTGGAGGGAAAGTGTCCGGCGGAGGGAAAGTGCTGGCGCAGGAAACGTAGGCGCCCGGGTTCCCGAGGGCACCAGCGCGAGCAGGCACTCACGTTCCCGAGGGCACCAGCGCGAGCAGGCACTCACGTTCCCGAGGGCACCAGCGCGAGCAACACCGGGACCACTCCCAGACAGATGAATGCCGGGAGGGAGCACAGACCAAGGGGGATCACGAGCTTGACGCTGAGGGACGCTGCGCGTTTTTCAGCGGACCGGAACCTCTCACGGCGCATCCTGGCAGCCTGGGCGTAAAGGATCGCGGAAGACGGCGCGCCAGTCAGCGCGGCAAACCCCAAGGCGTCGCGAAGTGCCAGTATCTCCGCTGAATGCCCCTCTGAGCTCCGCCACGACGTCTCCCAATCCGCCCCGATGGCCAAGGCTGCAACCACAGGCCTCAGGGACCTGCTGTACTCCGCGGAGGCAGCTGCCGCCACAAGCTCCAGGGACCGTCCGATTCCTGATCCCGCATCGAGCATGGCGGCGATCAGTTCAAGCATCATCGCCGTGTCACGCAGACCGGGCTCCGGCCCTGAAAAACTCGTCCTTCCCGAGCTCTCATGGGATCTCTCGCCGTCCAGCAACACCCCGACCTTGGAGAGCAGCCGTCTTCGCGCGCGTGAGTGGCCCGTTAAGGCGAGCGCAGCGGCGAAAGCCAGCAGCGCGGCCATCAGCACGGCGGAAAGCATCGGCCCCGTCATGTCCGTAGCCCCGTCACTCCAGCGGTCCTGTCACTGGGCCGGCATCGGCGTCCGTGCCACTTCCCCGACCAATCAACGCGACGGCGTCGTCAAGCCGCGGCGCCATCATGACACTGCCGTTCCGGCCGCTGCCCGGACCAGCCTGGCAGACCAGATCCGGCCTGCAACGGTGAGCACGGTCCCCGCGACAAATGCGCTCACGCCAAGGGGTGTCCCCACCAGCATCGCCAAGGGATCGACGCCGAGGCAGATCCCCAGCCCGAGTCCGAGCAGGGGAAGCCAGGTCAACAAAGTGACTGTCGCTTTAGGACCTGCGAGGGCGGTCTGGCGGGCAGCCTCTGCGTCGTCTTCAACCTCGAGTTGTGCCGCGAAGCGGGTCAGGACGTCCGCCAATGGACAGCCACTGGCCTCGGCGATATCGAAGCAGGCCGCCAGCTCCGCCCAGATCCGCGGTTCGTGGCTGCCCGCTGCGTGGACAGACGACGGTACCGCGAGACGTATTGCTTCCGCGACCGGGGATCCCCGCATTGCTGCCCCGCGGGCCGCCGCGAGGACTCCCGCCGATCCGGGGCTCAGCCGTGGCCCGTCGGATTTCCTGTCCAGCCCGTCAGGTTCTGCGTAAACCACCCACAACTCGTCCCAGAGGCGCGACGGTGTCCGCCCGCCTTTCAGCAGTGCGGCAAGCTGCTGGACCACCACAGTGAGCGATACGGCCGCGTCCGTCCGACCGCGGCCTGCGCGGCCCAAAAGCGAAGCACCACGGTGGTTCTGGCCTCCGCCGGCACCGCGCCACTTGCCCCTGCGCCGGTGCTTCTGGTCAAGGCCAGCACCGGCGCCGAGCAAAGGTCCCGCTGGCCTTCGGGAAGCTCCGGGGTCACGGCCCGAGGACGCGCCGCTGCCGCGGGTGACACCCCCAGCGAAGGCCCTCCGGACACGGCGACTCAGGCCGCGCGGGGGACGCAGGATCAACCACAGGGCAAGAGCCAGCACTCCAACGAGTACGGCAATCATGCCGCAACACCGGCAGGTCCCCGGATCCACTCGCGTACCTGCTCGGTGTCCGTCGGCTGGGTGCCGTCTAAAGTGTGGGCGGTTGCCGGAGCAGAAGCCTGAGCAAGATCCAGGACCGTAGGCTGTGTCTGTCCAAGGGCCAGCTCCGGATCGATGCCGAGGCGGTGGGCCAGCATCGCCCACGCCGGTCCAACGACGAGCCGCCCGCCGGCATTCTCGAGGGCTGCGGAAACGCCAAGACTGCCAGCTGTCTCCTGCAGCACCCCGATGCAGGCCACGTGACGCCCTTCCCGGGTTCTCGCGACGTGTACCACTACGTCCAGAGCGCTGGAGACCTGCAGCCGTACGGCGTCCTGCCCCAGCCCCGCCAAGGCTCCCAAAGCAGTGAGTCGGGCAGGCACAGCGCCGGCAGCATTGGCATGGATCGTCCCTCCGCCGCCGGTGTGGCCGGTGTTCATGGCTGTCAGAAGCTCCCGCACTTCTGCGCCACGGCATTCTCCCACCACCAGCCGGTCGGGCCGCATTCTCAGCGCCTGGCGCACGAGTTCGCCCAGGTCCACTTCGCCGCCGCCCTCGAGGTTGCCGTGCCGCGACTCAAGCGACACAACGTGCGGGTGAACCGGGTTCAGCTCCGAGGCATCCTCGATCAGAACCAGCCGCTCACCTGGATCGCAAAGTCCCAGCAGGGTGGACAGCAGAGTCGTCTTTCCCGAACCCGTCGCCCCGCTGATCAGGAAGCTCAGCCGTCGCTCCACCATCTGTTCCAAAACAGACTGGATCAGCGGCCCGAACATCCCCCCGCGCCTGAGTTCGTCCAGGGAAAAGACGCGTTCGCGACGGATCCGCACGCTCAGGAGTGTTCCGGCGGTGGAGATCGGCGGCAGGACAGCGTGGATGCGGTAGCCGCCGTCGAGCCGTACATCCACGCACGGTGAGCCATCATCCAGGCGCCGGCCGCCAGCTGCAACCAGCCGGGACGCCAGGGCCCGGAGCTGGGGTTCGCCGGCGAAGGCTACCGGCGCCCGTTCGATGCCCCTGCCGCGGTCGAGCCATACGGAATCCGGCGCGTTGACGAAGATGTCGGTAACGGAAGGATCCCTGACCAGCTGCTGAAGCGGACCGAGACCGTTCAGCTCGGCGCTGATCCGTTCAACTGCCGCCAGGGATCCAGCCGTGCCAAGCAGTTTTCCGGTCGCCTGCACCGCGGCGGCAACGCGAGACGGCGTAACCGGTCCAGCGTCGGCCATGACGGACTCGCGCACAGTCTCGAGCAGTCCCGAATCAAATTCCCTGGCCGCTCGCCGTCGGCCTCCGGCTTCCGGGTGCCCGGGCATCGCCCCTCCACTCCCGGGACCGAAATGGGCACCAGCCCCAGGGGCACTTGAATGCGCGCTCACTGGGCGTCCCCGGTCATCAGTTCACCATCAAGTAGGTCCAAGACTGAGGCGGCGAACCGCCGGACGCTCCTCCGCTTGCCCTGCTCCAGCAGGCGGCCAAGCTCGGCTGCGCCGGCGGTGCCGCGCACTTCCGGCAAGACACCGTGCAGCGGGAGCCCCACAGACTCAGCGATCAGGGTTCCGTCCAGGGCAGCCCCGGCTTTGCCCCGGATCACGAGCGCTGAATCCACCGGCGGAAGCTCCTGAAGGAGCCGGGCACAGGCGACAGCGGCCTTCAGCTGGGCCGGAACAACCACGAGCAGTCGGTCGCAGTCCCAGGCAAACGTCCGGAGAGGTTCGACATTTCTGCCGATGTCCACGATGACGAGCTCGTAGCCCCGCCTCGCGGCGTCCAGCACTCCGCCCACAGTGGCCGAATCCACGACAGGCGGCCTTTCCCTGCTTCCCGGCCAGGACAGGAAGGAGAAACCTCCAGCCACAGGCAACGCATCCGCAAGCTGGCCAGGGTCGATGCTGCCGCTGGCATCCGCCAGGTCCGGCCAGCGGAGCCCCGGCGATTCCTCCGCTGCCAGGGCAAGCTCGAGTCCCCCGCCCCAGGGGTCTGCATCCACGAGCAAGACCCGTGCGCCAATTCCGGCGGCGGCCTGCGCGATCCAGATGCCGGCGGTGGTGGCGCCCGCGCCCCCGCACCCGCCGGTGACGCCCAGAACCAGCCCTCCTGCCTCCGGTGAGCGTGAACGACTGAGGTACTCTGCGAGCCAGGCCGCCGCGTCGGGAAGAACCGCCACGCGCTGTGCGCCCAAAACCGCACCAAGGTGCCACAGGCTGTCCCCCTCTCCGCTCAGGCCCACCAGCACGGCGGGCGCCCGGCGCCGCGGGGGCAGCTCACGGATGTCGCTTCCTACCAAGACGGCTGCCGCTGAATCCCAGTACGGTGCAGCCTCCGAGACGCCGGCGACGACGCGCAGCCGTCCCCCTGCCGCCGCCACGATCCGCTCCACCTCCCCCTGGAGAAATTCAAAGGCGGTTACCAGCAGCACCTCCTCAGCTTCGACGGGGAGCCATGCGCCCGGCGTGTCGCCCGGGTAACGCAGTCGCGCGGCACGTCCGGGGGGCTGCGCCGAAGCCCGCCCGGGTCTTGAAAACCGGGGCGCAGAGGGAACCGGCGTCATACTGGCCGGGCGCTCCGGAGCGAAAGTTGGCCGCCGCTCCGCCGAATCGGCCGTGTCGTCGAGGGGCAGTCCTGGCGGGCCGTCCTCCCAGCCAACGTCCGCCTGCGCGGCCGGCAGTGCGGTGTCCGGTTCAGATGGAGCTCCCTGGTTCCGTGCGTGATGCCTGCTCATGGAGCAACTCTGGCTGGGAGCAGTGCCGCAGGGCAGTCGTGGATGACCGTATGTGGACAACTCCGCGGCGCGAGCCCTGTGGAGGAAAAGTCGCAGTACGGGGAGTGATGCCGCACCAACGACCGGTCCAGCCAAGGACCCGCCAAGGGCATCCCAAGCAGCAACGAACCAGCCCCCCCAAAGCAGCCACGAAGCAGCCACGAAGCAGCCACGAATCAGCCCAAGGGACGCGAATACGCACCGCAGCACCGAAGTGGGTCAAACTCAGGGCAGAATTGATCCATGTATCTGTTGCTGGCCGCCCACCCCGACGGCGCAGTGATACAGGAACTCACCGCCGGCGGGCTGCCGAATCCGCGCAACCCGGAACCACAAATCGTCAGCCGCACCGCGGACCGCGACAACATGACCCACCACGTCGGCCCACGGCCCGACGGTATGCCCGCCAGACCGGACACAGCCGGGAGCCCCGCCGGGGCCAACAGCGCAACCGGGCTCGCCGCCGCCGTGCGTGATCTCGAAAAGCGGCGCCCACGATGGATCTGGCACCGCACGCAGGACTGGTATCCGGCGCTGCTGGCTGCCGGCGTTGAGCTGGAACGGTGCTACGACCTCGCGCTGTGCGGCGCCATCCTGGCGCATTCGGAGTTCACCGCCCACACGGCGTATGCACAGAACGCGGAGAAGCTGACGCAGGACGACGACCTCCAGCAACCCCCGCGGGCGCTTCAGCCGCCGCCGCCTCCGGCAGACCAGGGGTCGCTCTTCGACGATCCCGGCATGAACGCTGAACCGCGGCACACCGCCGAAGAATTGCGTGCCGAGTACGCGGCCCAGCAGGAAGCCGTGGCTGCCGCCAGCGCGGACGGCAACCGAAGGCAGCGGCTACAGCTCCTGCTCGCAGCGGAATCGGCGGGTGCCATGATCGCGGCCGAGATGCAGCACGCGGGCGTGCCGTGGAGGGAAGAGCTGCACGAACGGATCCTCGCCGACTACCTCGGTCCGCGGCCGCCGGCCGGCCAACGCCCCGCCAAGCTGGAGGCGCTCAACACCGAGCTCCGCCGGCTGCTGAACTCCCCTGGCCTGAACCCGGATTCGCCCCAGGAGCTCATGCGCGCCCTGCACCGGAACGGCATCGAGGTGAAGTCGACGCGGCAGTGGGAGCTGAAGGAGTCGAACCATCCCGCCATCGAACCCCTGCTGGCCTACAAGAAACTCTCGCGGCTGCACACGGCCAACGGCTGGACGTGGCTGGACGCCTGGGTCAGGAACGGGCGCTTCCAGCCCGAGTACGTGGTGGGCGGTGTGGTGTCCGGCAGGTGGGCGTCGCGCGGCGGCGGTGCCCTGCAGATCCCGCGGCAAATCCGCGGCGCGGTACACGCCGACCCCGGCCACAAGCTGATCGTCGCGGACGCCTCGCAGCTGGAGCCGCGCGTTCTCGTGGCTCTTTCACAGGATTCCACGATGGCCGAAGCGGCCCGCGATCAGGACCTCTACGCGGGCATCGCGGCAAAGGGATTCGGCGGCGACCGCGCAAAGGCCAAGATGGCCCTGCTCGGAGCCATGTACGGCGCCACCTCTGGCGAGGCCGGCCGGCTCATGCCGCAGCTGGCGCGCACCTATCCGCGTGCCGTCGGCTTCGTGGAACAGGCCGCCCGCGCCGGGGAGGCAGGGAAGACTGTCACATCGCGTTTGGGCCGCAGCAGCCCGCCGCCGTCAGAGGGGTGGTTCCGGAGCCAGCAGTCGACCACCGCGGAGGAGCAGCGCCGGGCGGACTCGATTGCCCGCTCACGCGGCCGGTTCACCCGCAACTTCGTGGTGCAGGGCTCCGCGGCCGACTGGGCAGCCTGCTGGCTTGCGGAATTACGACGCCGGTTGCGCGCCATGCGTGCCGACGGCTCCGCATCCGCTGAGCTCGTCTTCTTCCTCCACGACGAAGTCATGGTCCATGCCCCGGACGCCGCTGTGGACAGCTGCATCCGTGCCGTAGAGGACGCCGCCAACGCCGCGAAGGAGCTTCTCTTCGGCCGGATTCCGGTGGAGTTCCCGGTGAGTGTGGCGGTGGTGGACTCGTACGACAACGCGAAATAAGGCGGGTGCCGGCGGCCACCGGCGGTGTGGAGATCTTTGTCGCCGGGCCTCAACGGCGGACACTAGCCTGTCTGCGGCGGGAACCAAAGTCACACGGTGACTGCACCGGAACGGATCGTTTCAGTGAGTAACGTACCCGCGGGTAGTTCGCGTCCGTGCGGCGCGTCACACTACCCTGAAGTGACCGGGCAGTGGCAGTTAGTTGGCCCGGCAAGTGCAACGAAGCATCATCAGGGGGTCCAGCCAGTGGCGGGCAGATTTGAAGTACATCAGGACGACGAGAAGTTCTACAAGTTCCGGCTCAAAGACGGAGACGGCAAGATTGTGGCGGTGTCACCGCGCTTCAGGAGCCTTTCAGGCGTCGTGGCAGGCATCGACGCGATGCGGGAGAACGCCGCAACGGGGCTCGTGGTGGACCTGCGGAAGCCGCACCACCAGAGCTAGCAGAACCCGGACAGGGCCGGCTGCACCGGCATCCCAGCGTACGCCCAGGCTCGGTTTCAGTCATCGAACGAGCTACAGCATCAGCGGGTGCAGCCGCGTCCGGTCCCAGGGAACCGACCAGCCCAGCTGGTCAAAGAGCTCATTCAGGATCATGCCGGTGAACCCCCAGACCACAACGTCCTTAACGGTGAACGCCGGGCTCTGGAACGTCTGGCTCATCCGCGTGACGGTGGCCATGGCACGGTTTTCCGGATCAAGAAGGTCCCGCACCGGAACGCGGAAAACCTGGGCAGACTCTCCGTAGTCCACCACCCGGACCGGAGACGGTGAGGCCCACCAGCCAAGGACGGGCGTCACGAGGTAGTTGCCCCGGGGCAGCGCCAACTCCGGCAGCGCGCCCAGCACCTCAACTCCGCCAGGGTCCACACCGGTCTCCTCCTCAGCCTCACGGAGAGCCGCAGCAATCGGCGACTCGTCCGGGTCGATGCCGCCTCCCGGAAACGCGACCTGCCCTGGATGGTCATCCAGGGTGTGCGCCCGTTCAAGGAGCAGGACATCCAAATCTGCGGGGGCCAGCGGTTTTCCTGACTCCGCCGGAACGTCATCCAGTGCACCGAACAGGATCAGCACCGCGGCTTTGCGCGCCACCGAGGGGTCGACTGTCAGTGTCCGCCAGTAGGGATTGCGGGCCGGTCCGGTCCCGGCGCTGATCAAATCAACCAGGTCCACCAAGTCCTGGCGTGCGGTCATGGAGTCCTCCGCTGCGATTCCATCCGGATTTCGGCTGCACGGTGCGTCTCAGCCAGTAGCTTCCCCAAGAGCTCTTCGTTGCCGGGGGCAAGCTCGTACTTGAGCAGCTTCGCCGCCTTCGCCGGATCCGTCTCGCCCGTGCCGAAGCTCGGACACCAGTTCGCCACGGCGCAGGCACCGCAGGCCGGCTTCCGCGAGTGGCAGACCCGCCGGCCGTGGAACACCACCCGGTGCGACAGCATAGTCCAGTCCTTGGGCTCGAAGAGTTCGGCAACATCCGATTCGATGCGCACGGGATCGTCGGAGTCGGTCCAGCCGAAGCGCCGCGCGAGGCGGCCGAAGTGCGTGTCCACCGTAATGCCCGGGATGCCGAAGGCGTTCCCCAGCACCACGTTGGCGGTCTTGCGACCGACGCCGGGAAGCGTCACCAGATCCTCGATCCTGCCCGGCACCACGCCGTCGAATTCATCCACCAGTCGCGTCCCCAGTGCCATGAGGTTCCTCGACTTGGCCCGGAAGAAGCCTGTCGGCTTGATGATGGCCTCAAGCTCCTCGGGATCGGCCTCGGCCATGCTGCGTGCGTCCGGATAACGGGCAAAGAGCAGCGGTGTGATGAGGTTGACCGTCACATCGGTGGTCTGGGCAGAGAGTACCGTGGCCACGAGCAGCTCAAACGGACTCCGGAAATCAAGCTCCGCGTGGGCGTAGGGATACTGCTCCGCGAGCGCCCGGTTGATCCGCCGTGCCCGCCGCTTCAGCGCCAGCGCAGACCCGCCGGAGGGCTGACCGGTACCAGCCGCCGGGGCCCCGGCCGGCGGGGACCCGGGCTGCACAATTCCCACAGCGGGGTCCCCGACCAGCAACGGCCCGCCCGTATATGCCTCGGCAGGGATATTTGTCTGGGCAGGAACGCCGCTCCGTGGGGCGTCGCCCCTGGGCGACTTGGCGGTGGCCACGGGCAGCCGGCTAGCCGCGCTCGATGTTGCTGAGGTCGCGCAAGACTCCCACGCGCCCGTCCGTGTGCTGGACCAGGAATTCGTCTCCCCTGTCCTCAAGCGCCAGAACCCAGCCGCCGGGTTCGATCCCGAACAGCGGTGCACCGGTGCGCTCATCCACGGCCGTGCGGTGCTGCGCTACTGCGAACCAGAAAGCCTCGTGGGCAGGCGGCTGCTCCGTTTCCTCGGGACGGCTGGCCGGATCCACGGTGGCGCCGATCGGCTCCTGTGATTTCACCGGTTCCTGAGCCTTCACCTGGGGATGCACAGCGGTGGCCGGAGTGGCAGAGGCCGCCGGCGCCGCGCTCGCGGCGGCCGTCGCACCGGCTGCTGGAGCCGAGCCGGTGGCCAGAGCTCCATTGACCGGAGTTCCGTCCAGCTGGGTCTCTTCGGCAGCCGGCGATGCCGCTTCCGTGGCTGCGGGACGCTCGGCGGCGGACGCTGCGGCGGAAGGCACGACGGCGGCGGCTTGCGTTTCGGCGGACGCTGCGGAGGACGGCACGACGCCGGCGGCTTGCGTTTCGGCGGACGCTGCGGCGGCGTTGGTGGCAGACCATGCGCCCGGCGACGGGGCTGCCGCCACTCCGGCGGCTGTTCCCGTGTCGTGCGACCCCGTCACATGCGATCCCGACACAGGAGGCGCACCGAAAGTCTGGCCGGCGGCGTACTGGCCGCCCGCCGTCGGGCCCTGTACTGAAGAGCCCTGTACTGAAGAGCTCTGCGCGGACGAGCCCTGTACCGAAGAACCCTGCACAGACGGCTTAGCATCAAAAGGCTTTGCATCAGACGGCTTGACATGAGACGGCTTGGCCGGCTTCGGGGCCTTGGGTGCCCTGGGCTTCTGCACCGGAACGGCGGATTCCCGGGCCATGACATGGGCGGGAACTTCGGCGCGGTCCAGGAAGTCGCCGGCGAAGAAGGGGATGAAGCGGGCCAACACCGTGGCCGCGAGCAGCACGAGGGAACCGATCAGGGCAACGAGCAGGCTGGGTGTGAAGGCACCGGCGATTGAAAGGAAGAAGAAGGCAACGGCAAACGAAGCCACCACGGAGCCGAACTGGTCGATAGACAGCGAACCGATCCGCACCTTGGTCTCAGGGGCCAGGCGGCGGGCGACGAACAGTGCCGCTACGATGAGCGGCAGGACGATCCCGAGGCCGAGGAAAAACAGGCTGCCGAGGTTCCACAGGTTGTACCTCAAGGCGAACATAGGAATCAGCGATGCGACAAAGAGAACCAATGTGGCCGCGAAAACGGTCAGGTCGCGGACAGTGAAGGGACCTGCGACTGCCTCGTTCTTGGCTCCGGTCCGCTTGCCACCGGCGCCGGCGTTCGACTGGAATGATGCGTTTCCGGCCGTCTGCCCGCCCTGTGGCTTCACCGAGTGGGAGCCGTGGCCCGCATCCAGCGCCCCGCCCCGCTGGGAATCCCCCTGTTGTGAATCTCTCTGGTTCCCTCCACCATTTTGGCCGGGAGCCTGTTGGGCAGAGCCCTGATGACCCGGGTCGCGCTGGGCTGGACCCGGCTGGGCCAGACCCGGCTGGTCGTGGCTTTGCTGATTCATACTGTTCTCCTTAGCGTGGCGGCACCCGAGCGGCTGTCAATGCAGGGCGACACCTAACGGCCGGCGGGCCGGACCTCAAGCGGCCAGGCTGCCTCCGACCTATGTCACGAGTCCTTCTCAGCCTAGCCAAGTGCATGGATGATCACTAGCTGACGGGCCGCGGCGGGGTGCCTGCGGAATGACCGCGAGGGGACCACTCGTCGCTAAATCTGCACCGCTCACTGTTCACTGTGTGACGCGGCACACGTTGTCACAGCAGGAAGCGCTAGGCTGATTTCGGAACAGCTCTTTGCGGTACGTCCGTGATCTGCCGCCGCCCGATGCCGCGCTCCGCGGCTGGGTGCGGCGATGACGGCGCAGCCGCGCGGCAAAGATCTACGAATGATGAGGTTCACCATGTCCCAGGACACTCCCGGCTCGACGGCTACGGCTGCCCCCACCAGCCAGCAGGGCGACGCTCTCGAAAACCTGCTGCATGAGAACCGTAAGTTTGCCCCCTCCGAGGACTTCGTCGCGAACGCCGTTGTTGGCGCGGAAGTCTATGCGGAAGCGAATGCCGACCGCCCCGCTTTTTGGGCGAAGCAGGCACGTGAGTTGCTGACCTGGAGCAAGGATTTCGACCAGGCACTTGACTGGTCCAATCCGCCATTCGCCAAATGGTTCGTCGGCGGCGAGGTCAACGCCGCGTACAACGCGCTGGACCGGCACGTCGAGAACGGCCTTGGCGACCGGGTGGCCATCTACTTCGAGGGCGAGCCGGGAGACACCCGCACGTACACGTATGCGCAGCTCACCGACGAGGTGAAGAAGGCTGCGAACGCCTTCGAGTCCCTCGGCGTTGGCAAGGGTGACAGGGTGGCCGTGTACCTGCCGATGATCCCCGAGGCTGTGATCACGCTGCTGGCCTGCGCCCGGATCGGTGCCGTCCACTCGGTGGTGTTCGGCGGCTTCTCCGCCGACGCGCTGCGGTCCCGCATCGAGGATGCCGAGGCCAAGCTCGTGGTGACCGCGGACGGCACGTACCGGCGCGGAAAGCCCAGCGCCCTGAAGTCCGCCGTGGATGAGGCGTTGTCCGCAGACGGGCACAGCGTGCAGAACGTAGTGGTGGTCAAGCGCAACGGCCAGGATGTGGACTGGCACGAAGGCCGGGACCACTGGTGGGCCGACACCGTCGGGGCCGCCTCCGCCGAGCACACCGCCGTCGGGCATGACTCCGAGCACCCTTTGTTCATCCTGTACACCTCCGGCACCACGGGCAAGCCCAAGGGCATCCTGCACACCACCGGCGGGTTCCTGACCCAGACCGCGTACACGCACAGGGCGGTCTTCGACCTGCACCCGGCAACTGACGTGTACTGGTGCACGGCCGACGTCGGATGGGTCACCGGCCACTCCTACGTCGCCTACGCCCCGCTCATCAACGGCGCCACCCAGGTCATGTACGAGGGCACCCCGGACTCCCCGCACCAGGGCCGCTGGTGGGAGATCGTTCAGAAGTACAAGGTCTCCATCCTCTACACCGCTCCCACCGCGATCCGGACCTTCATGAAGTGGGGCCGGGACATCCCGGACAAGTACGACCTCTCTTCCATCCGAGTCCTGGGCTCCGTGGGTGAACCCATCAACCCCGAAGCGTGGATGTGGTACCGCGACGTCATCGGCGGGAACAAGGCACCCATTGTGGACACCTGGTGGCAGACCGAAACCGGCGCCCAGATGATCGCCCCGCTCCCGGGAGTCACGGCCACCAAACCGGGCTCCGCCCAGGTGCCGTTGCCCGGCATCGCAGTGGACGTTGTGGACGAAAACGGCGCCTCGGTGCCCGACGGCCACGGCGGCTTCCTGGTGATCCGCGAACCCTGGCCGGCCATGCTCCGCGGCATCTGGGGAGACCCCGAGCGGTTCAAGGAAACCTACTGGTCCCGCTTCGAGACCATGTACTTCGCCGGCGACGGCGCCAAGAAGGACGAGGACGGCGACATCTGGCTCCTGGGCCGGGTGGACGACGTCATGAACATCTCCGGGCACCGGCTCTCCACCACTGAAATCGAATCCGCCCTGGTGAGCCACCCCGCGGTGGCGGAGGCCGCCGTCGTTGGAGCCGCCGACGAAACCACCGGCCAGGCGGTCGTCGCGTTCGTGATCCTCCGCGGCGACGCCGTGGACACAGGTGAGGAAATCATCCAGGATCTCCGCAATCATGTCGGCAAGGAGATCGGCCCTATCGCCAAACCCAAAACCATTCTCGTGGTCCCCGAACTGCCCAAGACCCGGTCCGGCAAGATTATGCGCCGCCTCCTCAAGGACGTCGCCGAAGGGCGCGACGCCGGTGACGCCACCACCCTGGCCGACAACACCGTCATGGCCCAGATCGCGGCTTCGCTGAAGAAATAGTCACAAATCCGCACTTGCAGGGCCTGTCCGCACCGGCGGACAGGCCCTGCTGGTTTTTGCGACAACACGAATGTTGTTTTCCGATCTTTCCTGTTCCCTTTTGAGAGGTTATAGTCTGTCGTATGTGAGGTGTCTCACACGCAGCTGAATTTCAAAGGAGAGATCATGGCAGCACATCCGGAGCAGTCCGCAGCCGCCGGCCCGGGCCGGCGCACAATCCTCAAAACCATGGGAGTCGGAGCTGCCGGAGTGGCGGGCATTCCGTTCCTGGCCGCCTGCACCGGGGGGAGCGGCCCCTCCAGCGGAGGCACGGAATCGTCAGGGCTCACCTTCGGATCAGGTTCCTCGGACGAGGTGCCCAAGAAGGCGTACGAAGCGGTCACGGATGCCTTTACCAAGAAGACCGGCAAGAAAGTCTCCACGAACGTGGTGCCGCACAACGATTTCCAGAACAAGATCAATTCCTACCTCCAGGGCTCACCGGACGATACCTTCACGTGGTTCGCCGGCTACCGGATGCAGTTCTACGCAAGCAAAGGACTCCTCGCGCCCGTGGACGACGTGTGGGAAAAGATCGGCGGCAACTTCTCGGATGCCCTGAAGAATGCGTCCACCGGCCCGGACGGCAAGATGTACTTCGTTCCCAACTACAACTACCCGTGGGGTTTCTTCTACCGGAAGAGCCTTTGGGCGGAGAAGGGCTACGAGGTTCCGGCGACTTTTGATGCCCTGAAGGCCCTCGCCACCAAGATGAAGGCGGACGGCATCATCCCCATCGGCTTCGCTGACAAGGACGGCTGGCCGGCCATGGGCACGTTCGACTACATCAACATGCGCCTCAACGGCTACCAATTCCATGTGGACCTCTGCTCGCACAAGGAATCCTGGGATCAGAAGAAGGTGACCGATGTCTTCGACACCTGGTCCGCGCTCCTGCCGTTCCAGGATCCGGCCGCACTGGGCCAGACCTGGCAGGACGCCGCCAAGGCCCTGGCAGCCAAGAAGACCGGCATGTACCTGCTCGGGTCCTTCGTCACCCAGCAGTTCACGGATCCCGCCGTGCTGAAGGACATCGATTTCTTCCCGTTCCCTGAGATCGCCGCCGAGGGCCGGGACGCCGTCGAGGCCCCCATCGATGGTTTACTGCTGTCCAAGAAGGGCGGCGAGAACTCTGCGGCGCGCCAGTTCATGGAGTTCATGGGCACGGCCGAGGCCCAGGACGCCTATGCCGCGGTGGATTCATCCAACATCGCCACGGCGAAGGGCACCGACGCTTCCAAGTTCACCGACCTTAATAAGAAGTGTGCCGAGACCATCGCCAACGCGAAGTCCATCAGCCAGTTCTTCGACCGCGACGCCCTTCCCGCCATGGCCAACAATGTGATGATCCCCGCCCTGCAGACCTTCATTAAGGACGGCAAGATGGACGTCAAAAACCTTGAGGCCCAGGCCAAGACGCTGTACGCAGCCCAATAGCAGGTCGGGGAATCCCATGAGCACTACAGCAAGAGACCTGGTTCCACCGGAATCCAGGGCACCGTCCGGGGCGCCGGCCAAACGGGTCAGGAGCGGCAAGGTCCGCAGGCTTTCCCGGCGCGACAAAATCGTCCTGACCCTCATGGTCGGCATTCCCACGCTCATCCAGCTGGTGTTCATCTGGCTGCCAACCCTGTTGTCGATCGGTCTCAGCTTCACCCGCTGGAACGGGCTGGCACTGACGGACATCCGGCCGGCCGGCGCCGCGAACTACCAGTACATCTCCCAGGACTACCCTCCGTTCTGGCCCGCCATGCAGCACAACGTGCTCTGGCTGGGTTTCCTGGCGCTGGTGGCCACCCCACTGGGACTGTTGCTGGCGGTGCTGCTTGATCAGAAGATCCGCGGAAGCAAGATCTACCAGAGCATTTTCTTCGCTCCGGTGATGCTCTCCCTTGCACTGATCGGCATCATCTGGCAGCTCTTCTACCAGCGGGACAACGGCCTGCTGAACTTCGTGCTGGGCACGTCGGGCACTCCGCAGGCCGTTGACTGGTTCGGTGATTCCTCCGTGAACATCTGGGCGGCCCTGATCGCGGCCACATGGCGGCATGCGGGCTACGTCATGCTGCTCTACCTGGCCGGCCTCAAGGGTGTCGACCCCACCCTCAAGGAGGCAGCAGCCATCGACGGGGCCAATGCGGGCCAGACGTTTTTCCGCGTCGTCTTCCCTGCCATGCGGCCCATCAACATCGTGATCGTCGTGATCACCATTATTGAATCGTTGCGGGCCTTCGATGTTGTCTACGTCATCAACCGCGGCACCAACGGCCTCGAGCTCATCAGTGCCCTGGTGATCCAGAACCTCGTGGGCGAGGGGCAGGTGATCGGCGTCGGATCGGCCCTCGCCGTCGTTCTGCTGGTCATTTCCCTGGTCCCGATCGTCTTCTACCTCAGCCGCACCTTCGGCAAGGAGAACAAAGCATGAGCACCACAGCCACCCGCGCAGGCCTTCCAGCTGCGGAGGCGCACCGTTCCGGCAGCAAGCCGAAACGCCATTACGGCACGCACATCTTCCTCTCGGCCATGGCCGTTATGTGGCTCGTCCCGCTGGGATGGGCGCTCTTCACGGCCCTGCGGCCCATCGCCTCGACCAATGAACACGGCTACTTCAGCTTTGCCGGGGACTTCAACTTCGACAACTTCGTCCAGGCCTGGACGCAGGGCGGCTTTGCCAAGTACTTCTGGAACTCAGTGATCATCTCCGTTCCGGCCGTGCTGCTGGTCCTGTTCCTGGCGTCCATGATGGCATTCGCCGTGAGCCGGGTGAGCTGGAAGTTCAACGTCACGCTCCTCATCATGTTCACCGCCGGCAACCTGCTGCCGCCCCAGGTGCTGGCGGCACCGCTGTTCGAGATGGCCAAGCATTTCGAGGTGCCGTATGCCTTCAGTGATTCCGGCAACATGCTCAACACCTACATCGTGGTCATTGCTGTGAACACTGCATTCCAGATGGGCTTCTGCACGTTTGTGTTGTCGAATTACATGAAAGCCTTGTCCGCTGACCTGACCGAGGCTGCGCTCGTGGACGGGGCAGGAATCTGGCGGCAGTACCGGGAGATCATCATGCCGCTGTGCCGCCCGGCCTTCGCTGCCCTCGGCACGCTGGAAGTCATCTTCATCTACAACGACTACTTCTGGCCGCTCATTTTCATCCAGAGCGGGGACCGGCTTCCCGTCACCACGGCCATCAACAACCTCCAGGGCGAGTTCCTGAACAACTACAACCTCCTGGCGGCCGGAGCTGTGATCACTGTGATACCGACGCTGATCGTCTACCTGCTCCTGCAGCGGCAGTTTGTTGCGGGCCTGACTCTTGGTTCCAGCAAGGGGTAGGCGAAGATGGGCACTAGCAGTCGAGCTTGCCGCTTTCCCCGATTGAGAGGTTCCTGATGCTTCCCGCCGCCCGTCACCAGTCCATAGTGGACGCAGTCCAGCGAGAGCGGGTGGTCCGGGTTTCAGATCTGGCCCAGCAGCTGGGCGTGTCCCTCATGACTGTGCGGCGGGACATCGAAATGCTCGAGGAAAGCGGGCAGGTGGAGCGCATTCACGGCGGCGCCAAGCTGCCCGGCGACGCCAGCACGCACGAGCCCGGCTTCGAACTGAAGTCCACGCAGCTTACTGCCCAGAAACGGGCCATTGCCGTGGAGGCCGCAACACTGGTGCATGAGGGCATGGCCGTGGCCCTCAGCGCCGGCACCACAACGTGGGCACTGGCCAAGGAACTCGTGAACGGGCCGCGCATAACGGTGGTGACCAACTCCATCCGGATCGCCGACCTCTTTCATCATGGACCCGCGTCCGGTGCCGCACGCTACAGCTCCACCGTGATCCTGGTCGGAGGCGAACGCACGCCGTCGGACGCCCTGGTGGGGCCCATCGCCACGGCAGCGCTCAGGCAGCTGCACCTGGACCTGTTGTTCCTCGGCGTGCACGGCATGGACGCCGAGGCCGGCTTTACCACCCCCAACCTGCTCGAGGCCGAAACCGACCGGGCCTTTGTGGCCGCATCACGAAAGGTGGTGGTCCTCGCGGACCACACGAAGTGGGGCACGCAGGGCATCAGTACCATCGCCGAACTCGAGGAAGCCGACGAGGTGATCAGCGATTCGGGCCTTTCCGGCGAGGCCCAGCGGATTCTCCGGGACCGGGTGAGCAGGTTGCGGCTCGTTTAGGTTGCCATCCCGGCTGCGGCCTGACGCAGCGGGAACTCCGCCTGAACTTCCCTCAGCCGCAGCCGCAGGATTGCCTGACCAGCAGTCGCGTCGGGAAGATGCGGTGCTGCGCGGGTTCGGCACGGTCAGCGCCGACGAGCGCGCGCACCGCGGCCTCCGCCATTGCCCGCACCGGCTGTTCCACAGTGGTTAGCGGCGGCCACGAATACTCCGCCTCCAGCGAGCCGTCGAAAGATGCCAGTGCCACGTCGCCGGGCACTGACAGTCCCGCTTCGTGAAGGGCCCGGATAATGCCGATCGCCTGCATATCGGAGCTGGCAAAGATGGCAGTGGGCCGGTTGCCCGTCCCCAGGAGGCGCTTGCCGGCCGCGTAACCGCCGACCCGGGTGAACTCGCTGCGCGCTATCGGCCCTTCCGGCAGACCGGCGTCCTTGAGGGCCTGCAGCCACCCATCTTCACGGGCATCCCCTTCATTGCCGGTGGTGGTACCCATGGCCAGGCCGATGTTGGTGTGGCCGTGCCAGATAAGGTGCTCCACCGCCGTGCGGGCTCCTTCGGCCAGGTCCACACCCACAGTGGTGAAGCCTGCGGACCTCTCGCTGTGGCTGAGCAGCACGGACGGTATCTCCGCAGCCTGCAGGTCAGTCAGATCCGGATCCAGCAGCACACTCGCCAGCACCACGCCATCCACTTGCCTGGCGGCCAGGTTGCGGATGTTCCTCCGCTCCTTGGCGAGGTTGCCGTCCGAATTCGTTAGGAACAGCGCGAAGCCCAGCTCTGCCGCCGCGTCCTCCACTGCATGGGCCAGCATCGAGAAGAAGGGGTTGCTGTTATCGGGGATGATCAGGCCTATTGTCTCCGTTGAGCCCAGCTTGAGCGCACGGGCTGCGGCGTTCGGCCGGTAGCCAAGCAGGCGGATGGCGTCCTGGACCTTGGCCTCCGTGGCCGGCGCAACCTTCTTGGGCCCACCATTGACAACGTAACTGACGACGGCGGTGCTCACCCCGGCGTACCGGGCAACATCCTTGCGGGTCACCTGGGTACGGGGGGCGGGCACTGCCGGGGTGGTCATAGTGTCCATGCTAGCTACAGCGACGCCGGGGCATCGCCGAAATCTCGGATGATCAGGCGTTCGCCGCCGCGGAGGGCGGACTCGTGGGCCACGATGCCCGGCAGCGTGAACCGTGCCGCGGTCCAGGCGTTGACCGCCGGAAGCGTGCGGTTGTTGACCGCCGTGACGAAGTCATCCACAAGGAAGTGGTGGCTGCCCTCGTGTCCGTTCGGGGCTCCCCGGAATTCTTCGGGGAGACGCTCGCTGTCGTGGACGGGTGCAAGACCCGACACGAAGGCATCACGGAGTTCAGGTGCCACATTGGCCAGCGATGGATCATCGAGGGACATGCTGGGCCTTGACTCCATCTGCTCCGAAATGTCGTGGACGTTGGCCTTGTCCTGCCAGACCGTGACCTTGGCCAGCTGCTCAAAGCTGGCCTCCGTGCCGAAGAACCTGAACCGGGACTCGCGGATGTGGGACGGGTATCCCACGCGGCGCATCTCGTTGGTTCGCATCACACCGCCGTCGTTCAGTTCAAACAGTGCCGTGGCGTTGGAAAAGTCATTGCCGAACATGCTGACGTCCCGGTCGAACACTCCGTCCTGCCGGTCATCCCTCACACCCACGCAGCTGACACTGACAGCGTGCGTCGGCACCGCGCCCAGCACCCCTCCAATGGCGTGCGTCGGGTACAGCATGGGCGGATAGCTGGCCGTCTCCTTCCAGCGCTCGCCCCCGCTGTACTGGTAGGCGTCGTAGAAGCCCAGATCCATGTCGTGGACGTAATCGCCCTCCGTGTAGAACACCCGGCCGAATTTTCCGGCCGCATGCTGCTTCCGGGCGTAGACGGTGGCCGGGTTGTAGTAACTGGTCTCACCCATCATGTAGACGTTCCGGGTCTCCCTCACGGCTTCGATAATGCGGGCGATCTCCTCCTCGGAAATCGCCATGGGCACCGCCGAGTACACGTGCTTGCCGGCCCGGAGGGCCCGCTCCACGAGGGGACCGTGCGTCCAGCGCTGCGTGAAGATGGCGACGGCGTCGACGTCGGAGGCTAGGAGATCCTCGAAGCTCGCCACGGAACCTGCCAGGCCGTAGTGCTCGATTGCTTCTGCCGCCCGTTCCGGCCGCTCATCCACCACATAGACCTTGCTCACGCCCGGGTGCAGGTTGAAGAGGTGGGCGAACTGGCCGCCGAACTGGCCTACGCCAACTACTCCGATTGAAAACGTCATTGTTTGGTGCCTCTCAAGGTGGTGGAACTGGCATCCGTTGGGCTGACAAAGGTCCCGCCGGGGGTTGCGCTCAGTCTTACACCGGAATCTACTCGAGTCAACGTCTTCAACGTTGCAGAAGAAATTCCCCGAGAAATCCTCAGATTTAACTTGTTCTCCGAAATCTACTCGTGTAGATTCAGTGGCGATTGTTAGTCACATCACACACTCAGGAAGGGTCGATGATGACCACCCTTACCAAGAATCCGCCCGCTGCAGCGCACAAGGCGCCGCAGCGTTCCAACCGGGGCCGTGGCATGGCAAAGCTGGGCGACCTCAGGATTGCGCTGCTGTTCATCCTTCCGGCGATGATCGGCTTCGTTGCTTTTTTCCTGGTGCCGACCATCCGGGGCATCTACTTGAGCTTCACCGAGTACAGCGTGCTGGGCGAACCGGAGTGGATCGGCCTTAAGAACTACACGTCGATTTTTGCGGACGAGCTCTTCTGGAACGCCATGGCGGTGACCGTCCAGTACGTCGCAATCAACATCGGCCTGCAGACAGTCATTGCGCTCGGCCTGGCGCTGCTGATGCACCGCGTGGCAAAGTCCACGTTCGTCCGCGGCGCGTTGCTGCTTCCGTTCCTGGTAGCCAACGTGATCGTTGCCCTGCTGTGGTTCTGGATGCTCGATTACCAGCTGGGTATCGTGAACGAGATCATCAACTGGATGGGCCTTCCCCGCATTGCCTTCTTCGGTAGTGAGCAGTGGGCCATCCCCACTATCGCCTTCGTCAACGTCTGGCGCCACATGGGCTACACCGCCCTGCTGATCTTCGCCGGTCTCCAGTCCATTCCCAACCACGTTTACGAGGTCGCCTCGCTGGACGGCGCCTCGCCGACCAGGACGTTCTGGAGCATCACCATGCCGCTCCTGCGCCCGGTCCTGGCACTGGTCCTGGTGGTCACCGTCATCGGATCGTTCCAGGTCTTCGACACCGTCGCGGTCACCACCGGCGGCGGTCCGGTCAACGCCTCGCGCGTCATCCAGATGTACATCTACCAAAAAGCCTTCGGCGAATCGGACTTCGGGTACGCCTCCGCCCTGTCCGTCATTCTCTTCGTGATCCTCGCACTCGTGGCCTTCATCCAGATGAAGTTCCTCAAGGGCAACGAATCGGATCTGGACTAAGGAATCCCTGCCATGACCACTCAAACACTCGCCCCCCGCAAGCCCATCAACTGGCGCCGCGCAGGCGCCTGGACGCTCGTCGCCCTGGCGCTCATCGTCACCATCGTCCCGTTCCTGTGGATGCTCCGGACGGCCCTGTCCAGCAACCACTCGCTCGCCTCCAACGCTGCGAACCTCCTTCCGGCCGACTTCAGCTGGGGCGCTTTCAAGCGGGTCTTTGGAATGCAGTCCGCAGAAGAGGCCATTGCCGAAGGAGGCTCCGGGGCCGACATTAACTTCTGGCTCTACCTCCGCAACTCCATTATCTTTTCGACCGTGACCACGGCCGGCCAGGTCTTCTTCAGCGCCATGGCCGCCTACGCTTTCTCCCGGCTCCGCTGGCCGGGACGGAACCTGGTGTTCGGCCTGTTCCTCGCCACGATGATGGTGCCGCCGATCTTCACCGCGCTGCCGAACTTCCTCATGATCAAGAACCTGGGTCTGCTGAACACGTTCGCCGGCCTGGCCCTGCCGTTCCTGTTCATGACCCCCTTTGCGATCTTCTTCCTGCGGCAGTTCTTCCTGAACATGTCCCGTGAGGTCGAGGAGGCAGCGATGCTCGACGGTGCGAAGCACCTGCGCATCTTCTTCCAGATCGTGCTGCCCAACGCCGCAGCACCGCTGGCCACGCTCGCGTTCCTGACGTTCGTGGGCCAGTGGAACGAATACTTCTGGCCACTGCTGGTGGGCCAGGACGAGAACGTCCGTGTCCTGACCGTGGGCCTGGGCGTCTTCAAGTCCCAGTCCCCGCAGGGCGCCCCGGACTGGGCCGGACTCATGGCCGGCACCATCGTCGCCGCCCTGCCGGTACTGCTGCTCTTCTTGGCCTTCGGCAAGAGAGTGGTCAACTCCATCGGCTTCTCCGGCATCAAGTGAAGCCTCTCCCACCAAACTCAGCCCAAACCGCCGCTCCCGGCAATCCACGCACCACCCACGAAAGGTCCATCATGAAGAAATCCCTCGGCGCCGTCGCTGCCGCCGCAGCCATCGCCTTGTCCCTCTCCGCCTGTGGCGGCGCATCGTCCACCCCTTCGGCCGAGGCCAAGGGCGAAATCAACTACTGGCTCTGGGACGCCAACCAGCTTCCGGCCTATCAGCAGTGCGCCGCCGACTTCACCAAGGCCAACCCCGACATCAAGGTCAAGATCACCCAGCGCGGCTGGGACGACTACTGGACCACCCTGACCAACGGCTTCGTCGCCGGCACTGCACCGGACGTCTTCACCGACCACCTCTCCAAGTTCCCCGAATACGCCTCGAAGAAGCAGCTGCTCGCCCTGGACGACGCCGTTCAGAAGGACGGGGTCAAGCTGGACGTCTACAACAAGGGCCTCGCCGATCTCTGGGTGGGCCAGGACGGCAAGCGCTACGGACTGCCGAAGGACTGGGACACCGTCGCGATGTTCTACAACAAGAAGCTCGTCAAGGACGCCGGCTACACCGAGGAGCAGCTGAAGAACCTCGACTGGAACCCGCAGAACGGCGGCAGCTACGAGAAGGCCATCGCCCACCTCACCGTGGACAAGAGCGGCAAGCGCGGCGACGAGGCAGGCTTCGACAAGTCCAAGGTGGCCGTCTACGGCCTGGGACTGGAGAACTCCGGCTCCGGCCAGGGCCAGACCCAGTGGAGCTTCCTGTCCGCCACCACCGGCTGGACCCACACGGACAAGAACCCGTGGGGCACGAAGTTCAACTACGACGATCCCAAGCTCCAGGAGACCATCAAGTGGTGGGCCGGCCTCGCGGACAAGGGCTACATGCCCAAGCTTGAGACCACCGTCGGCGCTAGCGTCTCAGACGCATTCGGTGCCGGCAAGGCCGCCATCAACACCAACGGATCCTGGATGATCGGCCAGTACACCAGCTACAAGGGTGTCGAAACCGGAATCGCCCCCACCCCCAAGGGACCTGAGGGCAAACGCGCCAGCATGTTCAACGGCCTGGCCGACTCCGTCTGGGCCGGCACCAAGAACCCGGCTGCTTCCGTGAAGTGGGTTGAGTACCTGGCCTCCAGCGCCTGCCAGGACGTTGTCGCCTCCAAGGCCGTCGTCTTTCCCGCCATCAAGAGCTCCTCCGAGAAGGCTGCCGCTGCCTTCAAGGCCAAGGGCATCGACGTCACCGCCTTCACCACGCACGTCACCGATGGCACCACCTTCCTGTTCCCCATCGCCGACAAGGCCGCCAAGGTGGACGGCATCATGAAGCCCGCCATGGACGCGGTTGTGTCCGGCAAGAAGGATGCCAGCTCCCTGACTGACGCCAACGGCCAGGTCAATTCCCTCTTCAAGTAGGGACGAAACTGGGCGACAATCGAAGCCCAGGCATCCACCGCAGCACCACGGTTGCGGGGCCGGCGCGCACCTGCCSCCCGGCCCCGCAACCGGCTTACCTTACCTTTCTGCATCACGCTCCTCACCGAAAGAGAACTACCTATGGATCCCCTGCACCTCCGTTCCGCCGGCACCAGCCTGGTGATCAGCTTTAGCAGCGGGGAGGCCGAGGTCATCCATTGGGGCGCCGAACTTGGCGGCCACCTCCCGGACCTCGCCATCCTCACCGAACCCGTCCCCCACTCGGCCATCGATGCCACGGTCCCCGCAGGCCTGCTGCCCCAGGCGTCATCCAGCTGGCGGGGGCGGCCGGCGCTGCGCGGCCACCGGATTGCCGACGGCGTCTCCGGCCTCGACTTCTCCGTCCGCCTGCGCGCTGTCCGCGCCACGGTGAACGGCAACACCGCGGTTATCACCCAGCGGGATGCCGACACCGACATCACAGTGGAGTCCACGCTCGCCCTGAACGCCGGCGGCCTGCTGGAACTGCGCCACACCGTCACCAACTCCGGCACCTCGCCGTTCCAAGTCGACGAACTGGCCACTGTCCTCCCGGTGGCTCCGGACGCCGTCGAACTCCTGGACCTGACCGGGCGCTGGTGCCGGGAACGCCATCCGCAGCGCCGCCCCATCCAGCAGGGCACCTGGGTCCGCACCGGACGCCACGGCCGCACCGGCCACGATTCCTCGCTGCTCTTCGCCGCCGGAACCGCCGGGTTCGGCAACCGGCACGGTAAAGTCTGGGCCACGCACCTGGCCTGGAGCGGCAACCACGAACAGTTCGCCGACACCATCGGCGACGGCCGCACCATGATCGGCGGCTCGGAACTGCTGGGACCGGCCGAAGTGATCCTCCAACCGGGCGGAAGCTACACCACGCCAGCACTCTTCGCGGCCTATTCTGACCGCGGTCTGGACGGCATCAGCGAGGCGTTCTACAGCTGGTTCCGGTCCCGCCCGCACCATGTCCTGCCCGCGGCTTCTGCCAATGCCGGAGCCGGAAAACCGCGCCCGGTGGTGCTCAACACCTGGGAAGCGGTCTACTTCGACCACGACCTGTCTACGCTCATCGAACTGGCCGATTCCGCCGCCGACCTCGGCGTCGAGCGCTTCGTCCTCGACGACGGCTGGTTCCGCGGCCGCCGCGACGACCACGCTGGCCTGGGTGACTGGTACGTGGACGAGACGCTCTGGCCCAACGGCCTCACGCCGCTGATCGATGCCGTGACATCGCGCGGGATGGAATTCGGCCTCTGGGTGGAACCGGAAATGGTCAACCTGGACTCCGACATAGTCCGGGCACACCCCGAGTGGATCGTTGGTCCTGCCGCCGCCTCCCACAAGGACGGCGGACGCCTGCCGCTGGCCTGGCGGAACCAGCACATCATCGATCTCGTGAACCCTGAGGCCTGGCAGTACATCTTCGACCGGATCGACGCCCTCCTGCGCGAAAACAACATCAGCTACCTCAAGTGGGACCAGAACCGCGACCTGACCGAACACGGCCACGCCGGCCGCCCCTCCGTCCACGAACAGACGCTCGCCGCCTACCGGCTGTTCGACGAACTCCGCAAGGCCCATCCCGGCGTCGAGATTGAAAGCTGCTCCTCCGGCGGTGCCCGCGTGGACCTGGGCATCCTGGAACGCACAGACCGGATCTGGGCCTCGGACTGCAACGACGCGCTGGAGCGCCAGACCATCCAGCGCTGGACCGGCCTGGTGGTCCCGCCGGAGCTCGTGGGCGGCCACATCGGCCCCACCACCTCCCACACCACGGCCCGCACGCACGATCTGTCCTTCCGCGCCATCACGGCGCTGTTTGGGCACTTCGGCATGGAATGGGACGTCCGCGAGGTGCAGGGGGCGGAACGCGACGAACTCAAACGCTTCATCGGGATTTATAAGGAGCACCGCGGGCTTATCCACAGCGGCCGGATGGTCCGCGCCGATGTTCCCGACGATTCGATGATGCTGCACGGCGTTGTTGCGGATGCCGCGGCGACGGATGCCGTCGCATCGGGCACGACGGCGGCGCTGTTCGCCCTCGTGAGCACGCGGACGTCGTTTGCCGAGCAGCCGGGCCGGATCACCGTTCCCGGCCTGGAGGCAGCACGGAACTACCGGGTGGAGGCCATCTTCCCGGCGCCCAGCGACGCGGACTACGCCCACACGTTCACGCAGGTCCAGCCGCCGGCCTGGCTGGCCTCAGGGGCCGAGGCCAGCGGCAGCTTCCTGGCCGAGGTCGGACTGCCCATGCCGATCCTCAACCCGGAGCACGCGGTGCTCCTGAAGTTCACGGCGCTCTAAGGCGCACCCAACTCACTGGCCTGGGCGGTTCGCCGCCCGGGCCAGTGCCACGTGAGGCCGCAGGCCGTTCCGCAACGGGCGCGAACGGATCCTTGAGCCCTGCAGGCTGTAACGAAGCCCCGCTCCCGGAGGCCGGGCGGGACAACACGATAGATTTGCATCCATGACTGAAGCACCCTCCGCCACCGAAGCCGGCCGCGCAACCATCCTTGTCCTCAATGGCCCCAACCTGAATCTTCTCGGCACCCGCGAGCCGGAGAAATACGGCACCTCAACCCTTGCCGACGTCGAACAGTTGGCGCAGGATGCCGGAGCTGCTCACGGACTGGACGTTGAGTGTTTCCAGTCCAACCATGAAGGCGCCCTGGTGGACGCAATCCACGCCGCACGGGGCAAGGCCATCGGCATCGTCCTCAACGCCGGCGCGTACACGCACACGTCCGTGGCCATCCGGGACGCGATCTCAGCCGTACAGCTGCCTGCCGTGGAAGTCCACATCACCAACGTGCACGCCCGCGAAGCGTTCAGGCACCACTCCTACCTTTCGGACATCAGCAAGGCCGTGATCGCGGGCGCCGGGATCATGGGGTACCGCTTTGCCGTCGAATACCTCGCCGAGCTGCATGCCGGCAAGGCCTGACAATGCCGGCCGAGGCGATGGGCACCGCAGACTGGTACCGGCATTTCGGCGCCTTTGATGCCCCCGGTTCCTCGGCTTGCTACGCCGACTGGTCGTTGCACATCGCTGACGATCCCGAGCTGATTGCGCGGATTGAACAGTGGCCGCACAACAAGCGCCAGCCCCTGCTGATGTTGGCTGCCGCCCGCTTCCTCGGCGCCAGGATTTCCCCCTATGGGGAGTTCCGGAAGTTTCTGGACGAGCATTGGGCGGACATCTCGCGGACCGTCCTCTCGCGTGCCACGCAGACGAACGAGGTGGGCCGCTGCGCCACCCTGCTGCCTTCGCTGGCCGCCATCGCGGCCGCCGAAGGGAAGCCGCTCGCCCTGATCGAAGTCGGCGCGTCTGCCGGCCTGGCGCTGTTCCCGGACCGCTACTGCTACGAGTTCGACGACGGGACGACGGTCACGCGACTGCTTCCGGCACGGCCGCGGAAGGGTCAGCCTGCCGCGCCAGAGCCGCCCGCCCTCCGGTGCATCACTTCGGGCATGGTTCCCCTGCCCGGCCGACTGCCGGACATCGTGTGGCGGGCCGGAATCGACCTGAACCCCCTGGACGTCGGAAATGACGACGACGTCGCCTGGCTCGAAGCCCTGGTCTGGCCCGAGCAGGACTTCCGCCGTGAGCGGCTACGCCGGGCGGTCGCCGTCGCCCGGCAGGAGCCGCCGCTCCTTGTTGCCGGGGACCTGAACGAGCAGCTGGTCTCCTTGGCACGCCAGGCACCGGACGATGCGGCACTGGTGGTGTTCCACAGTGCCGTCATGGGCTACCTCAGCGCGGAAGGCCGCGCGCGTTTCCGGACCACAGTCCAGGGCCTCGCTGCAGACCGGGGCTGCCACTGGTTGTCCAACGAGGGCGAGATGGTGATCGCCCAGGAGGACGGCTCCAACGTGGTGCCTGAAATGGACCCGGAACGGCTCAAAGGACGTTTCCTGCTGCTGCAGGACGGCCTGCCGGTGGCCGTCACTGGGCCGCATGGCCAGAGCCTGGAGTGGCTCTAGCCGTCTGTCGGAACTGCTACTGCTGGATGCACTGTCCTGACGACACTGCCGCCGAGAGGCCTGGGGCTTCGTTGACTACCGGCCGAAGGTCGATCATGGGGATGGCGAAACCCAGGGCAGCGTTGGACGTGGTCTTGGCGAAGATCACGCCGGCCACCTGCCCCCCGGTGGTCAGCAGCGGTCCGCCGGAGTTTCCCGGCTGCACGTCCCCGG
This sequence comes from Arthrobacter sp. P1_B11, assembly GCF_056406715.1. NCBI lineage: Bacteria > Bacillati > Actinomycetota > Actinomycetes > Micrococcales > Micrococcaceae > Arthrobacter > Arthrobacter sp. P1_B11. The sequence continues at coordinate 24,578 of NZ_JBFTZQ010000018.1, read as the reverse complement.
CGAGCTTGTAGACCTCATCCGGAACAGGATTGTTGCCGTAGATGTCCGGCACCAGCACTGTGGAAATGCCCTGGACCGTCGCCGGCTTCGACTGGAACGGGCCACCGTGCGGGTAGCCCGCAAATGCTGCGGCAGTGCCGGCCGGAAGATCAGGACTCAGGCCCAGTGATTCTGTGGCCAGGCCCTCGACGGCAAGGACTGCCAGGTCCCGCTGGCTGTCGAAATAGACCACGCGGCCCGGTAACGCGCCGCCACCCGGAACCTCCACGACAGGCTGAGACACGCCCGCCACAACATGCGCATTTGTGACCACCCGGCCCGGCGACACAACGAAGCCGGTCCCGGTCTGGTTCTGCCCGCATTGGTAGGCGGTACCGGCGATCTTCAGGACTGAACCGGCCGCCCGGTTCAGGGCAGGGGTGTCAGTGTTGGCATTCGGCACAGGGACCTGCTGGTCCTGCCCGATGCCCTCGATCAGCCGGGGGATGCCGTCCCCGATCACCGCCGACCGCAGCTGGGCCATGGTGGCCTTGACCGGGTTGGGGGTCAGGCCGTCGATGAAGCGGATGACCCTGGATTCGGCGAGCTGCTGAGAAACGAACGGCACACCGAGGGCACCGATGCTGAACGCCAGCATGGACATGACGAGGGCGGCCACAACGAGGTTCACCGCGCCACCGACCGTCCTGTCCACGGCGCGCAGCGGTTTCAGGCGCACGGCACTGCGAATGCTGCGGCCGATCGTGGTCCCCAGCGCGTTTCCCAGCACCATCAGCACAATGGCGGTACCGATGATCGCGGTCAGCCGCCAGCCGCTGTCCTCCACAAAGTTGCTGACCACCGGCACGGAGAGGAACGCTGCGACGGCTCCGGCAGCGAAGCCGGCAATGCCGCCGAGGGTGACCAGGAACCCGTTACGAAGGCCATAGATCAGGTAGGACAGGAGCGTCAGTAACAACGCCAGGTCCAGAACAGTCAGGCCAAACACCGGGTCTCCTCACAGGCAGCTAAGCCCCGATTCTACTGGCGGATTCTGACAATTCGCCGGTGGACGGCGGCGGCGGCCGTGTGCTCCCAGCGCCTTTTGGCCTGTTCTGCTGCCAAGTACGTCACAGAACGTAGAAAATTCTGAAACAATGGCACAAGCGCCCCAGCCGACACATTTTAATCAGGAGAATTCATGGACATCGAGGTATTGCGCCGCGCACCCCTTTTCGCCACTCTGGACGACGAGGCTTTCCGTCTGCTGACGGACGAGCTTACCGAGGTTGACCTGTCCCGTGGGGCATCTGTATTCCGCGAAGGCGATCAGGGTGATCAGCTCTACTTCATTGTGTCCGGCAAGGTGAAGCTCGGCCGTACGTCCCCCGACGGCCGCGAATCGCTGCTGGCCATCCTTGGCCCGGGTGAGCTCTTCGGCGAGATGGCGCTGTTCGACCCCAGCCCGCGTACGGCAACTGCCACGGCTGTCTCCGAGACCCGCTTGGCAGGCCTCAGGAACGAGAGCCTGAACTCCCTGCTGCGGACCCGCCCGGAGGTTTCGGCCCAGCTGCTGCAGGCGCTGGCCCGCCGCCTGCGCCGCACCAACGACTCACTGTCCGACCTTGTCTTCTCCGACGTCCCGGGCCGCGTGGCCAAGGCGCTCCTGGACCTGGCCGACCGATTCGGCCGGCCGGCCACCGACGGCGTCCTCGTTGCACACGAGCTCACGCAGGAAGAGCTGGCACAGCTCGTCGGCGCCTCCCGAGAAACCGTGAACAAGGCCCTGGCCGAGTTCGTCCAGCGCGGCTGGCTGCGCCTCGAAGCCCGCGCCGTAGTGATCCTGGACATGCAGCGCCTCCGCCAGCGCTCCCGCTAAGCCAAATAACAAAGCCGCCCCGGTATCAACCGGGGCGGCTTTTTGTTCTTAAGTCACCAAGGTCGGAGAACGCCCCTCCGCCTCCGCTGGTTGAGCCTGTCGAAACCAGCGGGCCGGAACCTTGATCTCGACAAGCTCGATCAGCCGTAATCAGAGCGTCACCGAACAGGCAACAGGAACTGCGAGAGCGTCACCAAAAAAGCGACAGGAACCGCGAGAGCGTCACCGTTCCCGCTGGGGCTCGTGGGCCACGGTCTTCGCGGCCTCGACTTCGAGCATGAGCGTCCCGTCTTCCTGGACCAGCCGGGGCTGGTACACGTGCGGGGTGCGCTTGTAGCTGAGGTAGGCGATGCAGCCGTTGGCCGCTGCCATCTTCTCGAGCATGATTTCAGAGCCGGGGACCAGGAGCTGGCCAAGCGTGAGGCCCACGGTGTTTTCCTGGCCCACCTCGTCGCCGAGCGCCGTCGTGTCGCGTTCGCTGACAACTTTGGTGGCGCAGATCCAGCGGCCCCACACGCCCTTGCTGGCCAGGACGGTGGGCTGCTGGTTCATGGGAACCGTGGCGGCGAAGTAGCGGGTATTGAAGCGGCGGTGTGCAAAGTCCGGGCTGAGCCAGTTCACGAGCGGCTTCAGCAGGTCCGTGCGCAGCGACAGGCCTCGCTTGGCGAGCACCTCGGTGAAGGACTTTTCCTGCGAAGCCACGGCTTCGCGCACTTTCATCCATTCGGGCGTGGATGTTCCCTCAACGGTGGAGGACAGGTCCGGACCGGCCAGGAGCACGCCGGTCTCTTCGAACAGTTCCCGGACGGCGCCCACAACGTGGCGGCGCGCCAGCCCGACGTCGTCCGTTCCCATCTGCTCGGCCCAATGCTGGGGCGAGGGGCCCAGCCAGCCGAGTGCGTCGTCGTCGGACGCTTCCAGGGACCCGCCGGGAAAGGCGAGGACGCCCAGCGGCGAAGACCCGGGCCGGTAACCGAGCCAGGTCTCCAGACCGGTGGGCGAATCACGGAGCAGGACTACCGAGGAGGCGAACCGTGCGGCGCGGGGCGTCCGTTCGCCGTGATCGATCCAGCTTTGTGCCGCCCCTTCGAGCTCGGGGGGAAGAACAAACAGGCGACGTGCTAGCTGGGGCAAGGAAGTGACCGGTCCTTAGCTGAATTCAGCGATCAGTTCGACTTCAACGGGAGAGTCGAGCGGCAGGACAGAAACGCCGACGGCGGAACGGGCGTGCTGCCCCGCGTCACCAAGCACCCGGCCAAGTAGTTCGGAGGCACCGTTGATAACGCCCGGCTGGCCGGTGAAGGACGGGTCCGAGGACACGAAGCCCACCACCTTGACGATGCGGGTGATGCGGTCGAGGTCGCCGATGACGCTCTTGACGGCGGCCAGCGCATTGACCGCACAGACGGCGGCGTACGCCTTGGCGTCCTCGGGGGACACCGTGGACTCGTCCGATGTGCCTTCGGTGCCGGCGGAAACCTTGCCGGTAGCTTCGAGTTTGCCGTCAATAAACGGCAGCTGCCCGGAGGTGTAGACGTGGTTGCCGGAGATGACGGCCGGCACGTATGCGGCCACGGGCGCGGCCACTTCGGGGAGCGTCAGGCCGAGCTCGGCAAGCCGCTGTTCGACGGCGGAAGACGGCGCCGCTGCAGCGCTGGAAGCGGTTTCTTGAGGCGTGGTCATGCTACTGCTTCTCCCTCTTGAGGTAGGCAACCAGACCGTTGCCTTCGGGGCCGGGGACTACCTGGACAAGCTCCCAGCCATCCTCTCCCCACTGGTCCAGAATCTGCTTCGTGGCGTGGATTATGAGCGGAATCGTCGCGTACTCCCATTTGGTCATGAACTCAAGCCTAGTCCTTGCCGGTAAACTGGAGAACATGGCGACTGGTAAGAACCCTATATTCGACACGGCCACCACCCTCGGAAAGTTATTAGCCTTCCTTGGCGTGAGCGCTATTTGTGGCGTCCTGGTGGCCGGCCTGCTGGTTCCGGCGGCGGCCGTTTCAGGCAGCTCGGCCAGTGGCTCGATCGAATTCTTTGACACTCTCCCGGCGGAGCTGCAGGTGGACCCACCCAGCCAGTCCACCAAGATCCTGGCGAAGGACGGGAGCGTCATCGCCAACCTGTTCGCGGAGAACCGCACCCGCGTTCCGCTCGAGCAGATCTCCCCGTACATGAAGAACGCGGTCATCGCCATTGAGGACAGCCGGTTCTACGAGCATGGCGGCGTGGACACCACCGGCATCCTCCGCGCCCTCGTCGCCACGGCGCGCGGCAACAAGCAGGGCGCGTCCACCATCACGCAGCAGTACGTTAATAACGTCCTCAACGCCTCGCTTGAATCCGAGGGCCGCGGCGAGGACATCAAGCTCAACGGCGTGAACAAGGGCGTGGGCGACAAGCTGCGCGAAATGAAGCTCGCCATCGCCCTGGAAAAGAAGTTCACCAAGGAACAGATCCTTGAGGGCTACCTCAACATCGTGTTCTTCAACCGTGACGCGTACGGCATCGAGGCCGCGTCGAAGTTCTTCTTCAGCACCACGGCCAAGAACCTCACGCTCCCCCAGGCAGCGCTGCTGGCCGGCCTCGTCAACAGCCCCTCGGCCTTTGACCCCATCACCAATCCGGACAACGCGAAGGTCCGACGCGACCTCGTACTGAACGCCATGTTCAAGCAGGGCAAGATCACCAAGGCCCAGCACACCGCAGCCGTCGCCACCCCGGTGACCACCAAGGTCACCCCCGCGCGCCAAGGCTGTGCCTACTCGCCCACGGCCCCCTATTTCTGCGACTACGTCCTGCACCTGCTGCTGAACAACCCGGCGTACGGCGCGGACGCGAAGGAACGCGAAAAGAAGATCTTCCGCGGCGGCCTCACCATCAAGACCACCCTGGACCCCAAGGCGCAGAAAGCCGCCCAGGACCAGGTCAATGCCTCCGCCGGCACCAACCCCGACAAGTGGGGCGCAGCCCTGGTATCGGTCGAGCCCAAGACCGGCCGAATCACCAACATGGCCCAGAACACCTCGTGGTTTGCGGGCAAGGGCAAGTTCGACTCCCAGATCAACTTCAGCGTGGACCAGTACGACGACCAGGGCAACGACCTCAACGGCCTCGGCGGCGCGCAGCCCGGCTCCACGATGAAGCCGTTTACCTTCGCCGAATGGCTGGACGAAGGCAAGTCGATGAACACCATCGTCAACGCCGCCCAGCGCCGCTACCCGCAGGACTTCCCGTGGCGGAACACCTGCTCCACGCCCACCGTCGGCTGGTACGACAGCACTAACGGCACCGATGACCTCCAGAACGCTGAAGAGGGCTATTACCGGAACATGACGGTGCTCGACGGGCTGAAGAACTCCATTAACACGGCCACGTTTGCCTCAGCTTCCCAGGTTGACCTGTGCGGCATCCAGAAGGTCGTGGACGCCGTTGGCCTGCACGGCGGCCTGCCGGTCCGCGACAAGGAAACCAACGCGGTGGTCGATGCAAACCCCAAGGTCACCATGACCACGCTCGGCAACCTGCTCGGCTCGACCCAGACGGCTCCGCTGACCATGGCCAGTGCATTCGCCACATTCTCCAATGACGGAAAGTACTGCGCTCCGATCGCCATCACGTCCGTGACCGACCAGACCGGCGCCCAGCTCCCGGCACAGTCGACCGCCTGCCGGGATGCCATCAAGCCCGAGGTGGCCCGGGGCGTGAACTATGCACTGCAGAAGGTCCTGAACGAGGGATCCGGCTCGCTCATCCAGCCCCGGATTTCCACCCAGACCACGTTCCCCATCGCTGCCAAGACGGGTACGTCCAACAACAACGGCTCAACCTGGGTGGTAGGACACACCACGGGCCTCGCCACGGCTGCCTGGTTCGGCGACGCCCTGGGTTCGCAGGACCGTGCGGGCCAGAATGTCACAATCAACGGCAAGTTCTACACCGGCATTGACGGTTACATGATCGCCGGGCCGATGTTCTCGCAGTTCATGTCCCAGATTGCTCCGACCTACGGCACCGACCCCTTCCCGGAACCGCCGTCCAACCTGCTGTACGGGACCCCGGAGTTCCAGCCGTCCGTCCCCGTGCCGGACAACCCGCAGCCCCCGAGCGACACCGGTAATAGCACGGGCGGCACCACGGGCACCACCGGCGGCAACACCGGAAACGGCAACAACACCGGAAACGGGAACGGCAACGGCAACGGCAACAAGGGGAACGGCTGACAGTGATCGACACGTCACTCATGGCAAGCCGCGCGCGAAGCATCGCGCGCGGCTTTGCCGTTACTGCCGCCGCCGGATCTGCACTGGGCCTCGCCGCCGCTGGCTACGGCCTGTGGGAGAAGAACCAGTTTGTCCTGCGGGAAGAATCGCTGCCCATCCTGCCTGAAGGCCAGGATCCGTTCCGGATACTGCACCTGAGTGACATCCACTTTGTTCCTGGGCAGAACGCGAAGGCCGAATGGCTCCGCTCCCTGGCCGAGCTGAAACCGGACCTCGTGGTGAATACCGGCGATAACCTCAGCCACGCCAAGGCTGTGGATCCGCTGCTCTCTGCCCTTGCCCCCCTGATGGAATTTCCCGGCGTCTTTGTTCCGGGATCCAATGATTACTACGCTCCGCGGCTCAAGAACCCGGCTGCGTACCTGCTGGGGCCGTCAAGGGAGCAGCGGGATTCCGAGGTGCTCGACTGGCCGCGCCTCCGCGCCGGCTTCGGCATGGGCGGCTGGGTGGACCTGACCAACCGCCACCAGTCGATTGTGCTCAGGGGCATGCGGTTCGATTTCTCCGGCGTGGACGATCCCCACCTGAAGCGCGAGCGCTATGCGGGCTGGCCCAGGGGCACCAGGGGCCAGGACTCGAACGCCCACCTGCGCGTGGCTGTTATCCATGCCCCATACCAGCGTGTGCTGGACCATTTCACTGAGGACGGCGCCGACCTGCTCCTCGCCGGCCATACCCATGGCGGCCAGCTGTGCATCCCCGGGTACGGTGCCATCATTGCCAACTGCGACATCCCCACGTGGCGTGCGAAGGGCCTGCACGACTGGCAAAGCAACGGCCATACGACGCCGGTCAACGTCTCCGGGGGCATCGGCACCTCGCGCTTCGCCCCTGTCCGTATCGCCTGCAAACCCGAGGCCGTCCTGCTGACCCTTGCTCCCCGGGCCTAGCCGCCGAAACGGCCAGGCTCGACGCCCCACGACCTCCGAAACCATGTGTAGCGCGGCACTCATGGCATAGGGTAGTTGCTACGGGAAACTACATTCGCACTTGAGTTCAAGAAGCGGGCATGGCCAAGCAGACTTCGTTTTTCAGATCCATCAGCCGTCTCTATCCCCATGTGAAGCCGATCCTCCCCCGGCTGTTCATGGGTCTGTTGTGCGCACTCCTTGCCAGCGTGGTGGCACTCACCATTCCCCAGGTCCTGCGGGCACTCGTCAATGACTCACTCCGGCCTGGGGCCACTGCGGACGCGGTGTGGTCATCTGCCGGAGTCATCCTCGTCCTAGGGATCGCCGAGGCAGGGCTCGTGGCCCTGCGCCGGACCTTCGTCATCAACCCGGCCACCACGGTAGAGACGCGCATGCGAGTGTCCCTTTATGGCCATCTGCAGGATCTCACCGTTTCCTTCCATGACCGCTGGGGCTCCGGCCAGCTGCTCTCACGCGTCATGACGGACCTGAACTTCCTGCGGCGCTGGATGGCCTTCGGTGCCATCATGCTGGTGGTCACTACGCTGACCGTGGTGATCGGCGTGGTGGTGATGTTCACCATGAGCTGGCAGCTTGCCCTCATCTTCCTGGCCGCGGCCGGCCCCATCATGTTCTACAGCTTCCGCTTCAGGACCCGCTTCAGCAAGGTGGCCCGGCGCAGCCAGGACCAGGCTGGCGACCTCGCCACCACTGTCGAGGAGTCCGTCCACGGCATCCGCGTGCTGAAGGCCTTCGGCAGGAGCCGCGAGGCGCTGGAAACCTTCAACGGCCAGGCCGAAGAGCTCCGCCAGACCGAGATCGCCAAGGCCAGGCACCAGGCCACGTTCAGCATGGTGGTTACGCTCCTGCCCGAACTGGCCCTCGGTGCGGGACTCGTGGTGGGCATCATGCTGGTGGCGGCAGGCCAGCTCAGCATCGGCTCGCTCGTGGCGTTCTTCGCGACAGCGGCCGTCATCGCCGCGCCCGTGGAGTTCTCCGGAATGCTGCTGGCCATGGCCCTGACCGCCAAGAGCGCCCTTGATCGCCACTTCGAGGTCATGGACACCCGCAACACCATCACCAGCCCGGAGCGTCCCGCGCGGCCCGCCGAGCTGCAAGGTGCGCTGAGCTTCAACAACATCACCTTCGCTTTCGAGGACGCCCCGGACAAGCCCATCCTCAAGGGCATCACCCTGGACATCCGCCCTGGCGAAACCATGGCGCTGGTGGGCATCACCGGCAGCGGCAAGAGTGCCCTGCTCCAGCTCGTTCCGCGCCTCTATGACGTCACGGACGGGTCCATCACCATCGACGGCGTGGACCTGCGCGACTTCAGCGTCGAAGAACTGCGCAGCGTGGTGGGTGTGGCGTTTGAGGACACCACACTCTTCTCCAACTCCGTCCGTGACAATGTGCTCCTGGGCGCCCGGACCGGTGTAGGAGCCGGTGTCCCCGACGCCGGCAACGACGAGCTGGAGGCCATCCTTGAAGAGGCGCTTGACACCGCCCAGGCCCACTTCGCCTACTCCCTGCCGGAGGGACTGGATACCCTGATCGGAGACGAGGGGCTGAGCCTCTCCGGAGGGCAGCGGCAGCGCATCGCCCTGGCCCGGGCCATCGCCGCCAACCCCCAGGTGCTGGTGCTCGACGATCCGCTGTCCGCCCTGGACGTCAACACCGAGGAACTCGTGGAAAACCGCCTGCGGCAAGTACTTGCCGGCACCACCACGCTGATCGTCGCGCACCGCCCGTCCACCGTGGCGCTGGCCGACCGGGTGGCGCTGCTCAAGGACGGCCGGATTGCCGCCGTCGGAACGCATGCCGAACTGCTGGCCACCAACGACCACTACCGCTACGTCATCGCCAGCCTGGAGACCGAGCCACGGGACCTCGACTCCGAACTTTCCGCCCTCGAGGACGACGCTGAGGAGTCCATCCGATGAGCACCGCAGCGTTCGGTACCGCGAACGAGGACAATGCCCACCTGAGCAAGAGCGACAGCAAAGCCGTACGACGGCGGTCGCTCGCCTTACTGGCCACGCTGATCCGTCCCGTCCGGCTCCGGTTCTGGCTCACCATCGCCATGGTGGTCCTGTCTCAGGCGGCCCGCGTGGCCGGACCGGCCTTGATTGCGTTCGGCATCGACCACGCGCTGCCGGCCCTGCAGGGCGGTGACAACCTCCCCTTGGTGATAACCGGCGTCGCGTATCTCGCGGCGGCGGTGGCGACCGCCGTCCTGACCGCCCTCTACGTCACGTCCACGGCGAAGCTCAGCCAGGCCATGCTGCTGGACCTGCGACTCTGGGTGTTCCGGCACACGCAGCGGCTCAGCCTTGAGTTTCATGAGAAATACACCTCCGGCCGGATCATCGCGAGGCAGACGTCAGACTTGGAGGCCCTCCGCGAGCTCCTCGATTCCGGGGTCAGCTCGCTGGCGTCCGGGATGCTTTTCATGGTGTTCACGGCGGTAACGGTCTTTGCCCTCGACTGGCGCAGCGGTCTGATCGTGGTGGCGGCCGGCGTTCCGATGTTCCTGCTGGCGCGCTGGTACCAGAAGCATTCGCAGATCGCGTTCCGTGAGTCGCGGGTGGTGTCCGCCCGCCTGATCGTGCATTTTGTGGAGACCATGACCGGAATCCGTGCGGTGAAGGCCTTCCGGAAGGAACGCGAAAACGCGGCGCGGTATGGGGAACTGGCCGAGGAATACCGGAAGGTGACCGTCCGGTCGATCAACCTGAACGGGATCTTCCAGCCCGGCCTGGTGCTGATCGGCAACGTCTGCGTGGCGGCGGTGCTGCTGTTCGGCGGCTTCCGCGTCCTCAACGGCGACCTCGCTGTGGGTGTGTTGCTGGCGCTGATGCTGTCCACGAAGCGCTTCTTCCAGCCCGTGGACCAGATGGCCATGTTTTATAACTCCTTCCAGAGCGCCCAGGCGGCGCTCGAAAAGGTGTCCGGACTGCTCGAAGAGGTGCCCACCGTCCGCCCGCCCGGGAACGCGGTGGCCCTCCGCGATGCCCGCGGCGCCGTCGAGTTCAAGGACGTCGAGTTCCGCTACGGAAGCGGCCCCCTCATCATCGCAAGGCTCAACCTCGCCATCCCCGCCGGCCAGACGGTGGCACTGGTGGGGCAGACCGGCGCAGGCAAGTCCACCCTCGCCAAACTGATAGCCCGCTTCTATGATGTCTCCTCCGGTTCCGTTACGCTCGACGGCGTGGACCTGCGCGAGCTCAGCACCGCGGACCTGCGGCGGAACATCGTGATGGTCACCCAGGAGGCGTTCCTGTTCAGCGGCTCCGTGGCGGACAACATCGCCCTCGGCCGGCCGGAGGCGTCCCGCGAGGAAATCGAGGCAGCGGCCAAGGCAGTGGGTGCGCATGAGTTCATCGCCGAACTCCCCGAGGGCTACGACACGGACGTCAACAAGCGCGGCGGCCGCGTCTCCTCGGGGCAGCGCCAGCTGATCAGCTTCGCCCGCGCCTTCCTGGCGCGGCCGGCCGTCCTGATCCTCGATGAGGCGACGTCCTCCCTGGACATCCCCTCCGAGCGGCTGGTCCAGAACGGACTGGCCCGGCTGCTGCGGGGCACGGACGACGACGCCGGCACTGCCGTCTCCGGCGCCGACACCTCCCCGGGAAACGGCACCAGTGACGACGGCGGACACCGTGATGCCGGACGCACGGCGCTCATCATCGCGCACCGGCTCTCCACGGTGGAGACAGCCGACAGGGTCCTTGTGGTCCACGATGGCCGCGTTGTGGAAGACGGCACTCCGGAGGAGCTGATTGGCGGCGGCGGCCGCTTCGCGCAGCTGCACGGAGCCTGGAAGGATTCGCTGGTCTGAGGCCCGGCGCCGAAGGCCACCTGCCGGGTCCCCCCGCCTTTGGAGGAGGACGACGGCGGGTTCCGCCCCTTGCGAGCCGAAACCCGCCAAAGGTGGGGAAACCAGCGGCCGCCGCGCTCTGCCGGGCCGTAATGCTGGCGGTCCTGGCCTCGATTTCGCATGTGGCCTCTGTATCGGCTATTCTTGTAAAGTTGCTTTTGCAGCGGATCGGGATGTAGCGCAGCTTGGTAGCGCGCTTCGTTCGGGACGAAGAGGTCGCAGGTTCAAATCCTGTCATCCCGACCAACAAAAGAGGGTCTCCCCAGGGAGGCCCTCTTTTTTCATCTTTGGCTGCATCCTCCGCCGGGTTCAGAACCCTTGGTTGGTGATATTCTGCCGCGCCTGCCCGCCGCCCAGCAGGGGAATCCTGACCCGGTTCGAGCCGTCGTCCTCCAGGTAACCGCCCCGGCTCTCGTAGGTTTGGACGGAGTTCACGTAACTGTGGCGCAGCCGCAGGCCGACCACAAAGAGCACCGGGGACTCCAGCAGCGCCGCGATGCCGACGATCCCCGAGACAAAGGACCCGGCGTCGGCCGTTCCGCTCAGCACGCCGGCCACCGATGTCCCGGCCACCGCTGCCACCAGCAGCGAGGTGCCGGCGATGCTCCACAGGACGTATGCCCGCTGCAGCCCGTTGGCTCCGTGCGTCTTTGATCCTTGGCGCTGGGTTCCCTGACGCTTGGTTCCCTGTCGCCTGATTCCCTGTCGCTTCACAATGTGTCCCTTCATGTGACGGCCGCAACGTGGTGGAAAGAAAACGGCCCCGGGACATGGTTCGCGCATGTCCCGGGGCCCGGTTTCCGAAAAAGCCTTGCTACATCGGATCCGGCCAGTTGCCAATCGTGGCGGGGGAATCCATAGGATCGGGCCAGTTGCCGATGGTGGGCTTGTTCACGTCCTTCACGCGCATGGGATCCGGCCAGTTGCCAATGGCAACCGCGGAGCCCGCATTATCAACAATAGAACCGGCAGACAGAACGGCCGGAGCCGTGGCGGAGAATGCAAGTGCCCCTGCCAGAACGGCAGCGGCTGCAATCTTCTTCAACATGTGAGTTCCTCAATACGAGTCGGTTTCGTTACATAGTCAGCACAGTCCTTGTTGACATACATTGTAAAATGTTTTCCACAGGGGCTGTCAAGCATTGTGTACAAAGACTGTCCGGAATGAGGAGGAATCCCGTGGGGAACGGATTCGGAGAGAAGCTCCGAGCAGAGCGGCTCGAGCGCGGCCTGACCCAGGCGGAACTGGGCAAGGACCTTTACTCCCCCAGCTATATCTCGCTGCTTGAAACGGGCCGACGGGAACCGACCGCAGACGTCATCGAGGAGCTTGCCCGCCGGCTGGAGCTCGCGCCAAAGGCGCTTGAGGCCTGGAGCCAGCCTATCTCGGTCAGCGACGCCGAATACGTCCTGGCGGGGCTGTACGCCCGGCAGGCCTGGGACCTGCGTGACTACGCGCTTGCCGCCGACCATGCTGCCACCGCCGCGCGCATCGCCCTCGAAGGCAAGAACACCAGCGCCTGGTGGAACATGACCTACATGCAGGCCGAATGCCTCATGAAGCAGGGCCAGCTCAAAGAGTGCCAGAAGATCATGGAGCACCTCTCGGAGCATCCGATGGCCACCGAGTCCGCCGGCCTCGGAGTGCGTGCCCGGCAGATGCTCGCCGCACTGTGCCACGGACAGGGCCAACTGGCGGCCGCCGTCGAGCATGCCCAGAAGGCCGTGGAACTGTGCGCCCAGCTTCCCAAGGGCTCCACGCTGATCATCGGCGCACTCCGCGCCCTGATCGGCGCCCTCGCCGAGAGCGGCCGGCTGGACGAGGCCTGGAAGTACTGCCAGGACATGAACGAGCAAATGGACGAGAACTCCATGTCCCAGCTGGCCGGCGAAGTGGCCTGGGTGATCGGGAACGTCGCCTTCATGCGCCACGACTACCCCGAGGGCATCAAGCACCACGAGCGCGCGGCCAAGCTGCTGTCCCCTGCAAACGACATCGATCTTTGGGCCCGCTTCAACAAGGCCTCGGCCGCCGTCCGGCTCTCGTCCGGGATCGTGGAACCCGAGACCCTCTCCGCCATTGAGCGCGCCGAGCTCGCGCTGTCCATCGTGGGCGGCAACAAGACGGACCAGCTTGAGGTGGCCTTCATCCGTGCCCGTTGGCTCTACCTCACCGGCGATATCGTGGCGGCGGTGCAGAAGCTGCGCGAAATTCACGCCGAGCGCAGCGCCCTTGCCAAGCACACCGCGGGCGAGGTGTCGCTGCTCCTGGGCAAGTCGCTCAAGGCCGCTGGCGAATCCGAGGAAGCCTTGGTGCTCCTGCAGGAAGCCCAGCGGGAGTTCAGCGGGGCCGGCGCGCAGGACCGCGTGCAGCAGGCCTTGGACGCCATGCTGGAGATCAGGCTCGCGCAGCGCCGGGCCGAGGCAGCCGAAGCCAGCTAGGACCGGCCGCCCTCCGGAACGGAGACTTGCTCCGACCCGGAGGGGACCGCTCCGAGACGGAGGGGCGGCCGCCGTTACGCGAACGTCCGGCCGGTGAGCTTTTCGTACGCCTCAACGTAGCGCGCACGGGTGCGCTGCACGACGTCCGCAGGCAGGGCCGGAGGCGGTGTGTCGGAGGCCCTGTCCCAGCCCGACTCGGCGGACGTCAGCCAGTCGCGGACATACTGCTTGTCGTACGAGGGCTGCGCCTGGCCGGGCTTGTACGTTGAGGCATCCCAGAACCGCGAGGAGTCGGGAGTGAGGACCTCGTCGCCCAGCGTGATGGCGCCCGTGACGACGTCGTAGCCGAACTCCACCTTGGTGTCAGCCAGAATGATGCCCCGCTCACGGGTAATTTGCTCGGCCTTGGTGTAGATCTTCAGCGTCAGTTCGCTGAGGCGTCCGGCGATGTCATCGCCCACCATGGACGCCACGGCGTCATAACTGATGTTTTCGTCGTGCTCACCTACCTCGGCCTTGGCCGAGGGCGTGAAGATCGCCTTCGCGAGCCGGGAGCCGTCCACGAGTCCCTCGGGGAGCGGGATGCTGCAGACGGTGCCGGACTGCCGGTACTCCACGAGGCCCGAGCCGGTGAGGTAGCCGCGGGCAATGCATTCCACCGGGAACATCTCGAGCTTCTTGCAGATCATGCCGCGGCCTTCCACCGCCGCGGGCACGCCGTCCTCCACAGTGGACGCCAGAACGTGGTGCTCGACCTCCAGCTGGTCGAACCACCACAGGCTCAGCTGGGTCAGGATGGCGCCCTTGTCCGGGATTTCGCTGCTGAGCACGTGGTCAAAGGCGCTGATGCGGTCGCTGGCCACCACCAGCACGCAGTCTTGCCCGAACCGGCTGTTGATGGAGTCGTCCGCCGGTTCGTACAGGTCCCGGACCTTGCCCGAGTAGGTGTGCTTCCAGCCCGGAAGCTCCAGGGTGGACGTGTCCAGGCCGCGCTTGGGGGCGGCGGTGTTCTCAGGTTCTGCCACTGTCATGCCTTCGCTTTCGGGGCGGAGGCTGCCTGGGCAGAGGAACTGCCGGACGCCACCTTGATTTCACCGCGGGCCGCCTTGCCGCCAATGTCGCGGCGGAACTGGGCGCCTTCGAGCTGCACCAGCTCAACGCCGTCGTAGGCCTTTTCCCGGGCCTCCACGAGGTCGGAACCAAGCGCGACCACCGCGAGGACGCGGCCGCCGGCGGAGACCACTTTGCCTTCGTCGTCAAGCTTCGTCCCGGCGTGGATCACGTGGACGCCGTCAAGCTCGTCCACCTTCTTGAGCCCGCGGATGCGGTCGCCGGTACGCGGGGTGTCGGGGTAGTTTTCGGACGCAACGACGACGGCGACTGCAGTCTCCTTGGACCAGCGCAGCTCTTCTGCCTGGTCCAGTTCGCCCCTGGCAGCCGACAGCAGCAGGGAACCGAGGGGCGTCTTCAGCCGCGCGAGCACGGCCTGAGTCTCGGGGTCGCCGAAACGGACGTTGAACTCGATGACGCGCGTGCCGCGGGAAGTCAGGGCCAGGCCGACGAACAGGACGCCGACAAACGGGGTGCCGCGGTGTGCCATTTCGTTGACCGTAGGCTGGGCCACCCGGTCGATGACTTCCTGGACCAGGCCTTCGGGCGCCCATTCCAGCGGGGTGTACGCGCCCATACCGCCGGTGTTGGGTCCTTCGTCGTTGTCGAAGATGCGTTTGAAATCCTGCGCCGGGGACAGCGCCACGGTGTTGCGTCCGTCGCAGAGGACAAACACGGAAACCTCGGGACCGTCCAGGAATTCCTCGATCACCACGGTTCCGCCGGCGTCGAAGCAGGTCTGCGCGTGAGCCAGGGCTTCATCCCGGTTGTTGGTGACCACCACGCCCTTGCCTGCGGCCAGCCCGTCGTCCTTGACCACGTACGGCGCGCCGAAGGTGTCCAGGGCGGCTGCGGCTTCCTCGGCGTTGCCGGCCACCAGCGCCATGGCGGTGGGAACACCGGCTTCAGCCATGATCTGCTTGGCAAACGCCTTGGACGCCTCCAGCTGGGCGGCGGCCTTGCTCGGCCCGAACACGGGAACCCCGGCGGCGCGGACCGCGTCGGAAACGCCGGCGGCGAGCGGAGCCTCGGGGCCCACCACCACGAGGTCGACGTCGAGCCGGGTGGCGAGAGCCGCCACGGCATCCGGATCGTTCCCGTCGATCGCGTGCGTGGGGACGAGCCGGCTGATGCCGGCGTTGCCCGGAGCCGCGTGGACTTCGGAGACGTTGGGGTCTGCAAGCAGGGAACGGACAATGGCGTGTTCGCGGCCACCGGGGCCAATGACGAGTACCTTCACAGTCTCCAAGGGTACTTTGTGGACACCGCTGGTTCCTAAGCTATGTCGTGCCGCCCCGCGCTCCGGCGTCCCCGCACGCATTGGAACCGCGCCGGAACAATCCCGCGGGCCGGCCGCTACGAACCAAGGGCATGAAGAAGCTGATGAAGTGGCTCAAGGGCCCCGCCGCACTGGCGGCGGTGGCAGGGGTGGCGGCGGCCGCCGTCGTTCTTTCCGTTGCGGAACTGATCGGAGCGTTCTTTACTGCGCGGGCAACGCCCGTGATTGCCCTGGGCTCCACGTTCATCGACTTCACGCCGCCGTGGATGAAGGACTTTGCCATCGCCACGTTCGGCACCAATGACAAGGCTGCGCTCTTCGTTGGCATGGGCCTGACCATCTTCCTGCTCGCTTGCGTACTGGGCGTGGTGGCATACCGGAAATGGGCGCTGGGCGTGGCCGGGGTGCTGCTGATGGGCTCAGTGATCGTGGCGAGCGTGGTGACCCGGGCCAGCGTGAAGCCGGTCGACGCCATTCCGACTCTCCTCGGGACCCTCGCCGGACTGGTCGTGCTGCGGCTCCTGATCTCCCGGCTGTGGCGGCTTCACTCCTTTCCCGATGCTCCGGCTGGCGTCGCGGCGAAGGAGCCTGAACGCCCCGCAACAACGCGGCGGGCGTTCTTCGCCGCTACCGGCCTTACTGCAGTGGCGGCCGGCATCGCAGCTACCGGGGGACGGCTGCTGAGCGCCGCGCGAAGCAACGTGGCCCAGGCGCGCGGGTCGCTGCGGCTGCCTGCCCCTGCTAAGGTCGCCCTTGCAGTGCCGGCTGGGGTTCAGTCCGCCACACCGGGCGTCACGCCGTGGCTTACGCCAAATGGTGACTTCTACCGGATCGACACCGCCCTGAGCGTGCCGGAAATCAACGCCGACGAGTGGGAGCTCCGGGTGCACGGACTCGTGGAGCAGGAGGTCCGCCTCACGTTCCAGGACCTGCTCGACGCCGAGCTGATCGAGTCGCATGTGACCCTCACCTGCGTGTCCAATCCGGTGGGCGGCAACCTCGCCGGCAACGCGAAATGGCTCGGGTTGCCCCTCCGCGAAGTCCTCAAGCGGGCCAGGCCAAAGGACGGCGCGGATATGGTCCTCTCCACCTCCATCGACGGGTTCAGCGCATCAACGCCGTTGGAGGTCCTGCAGGACGACCGCGACGCCATGCTCGCCATCGGAATGAACGGTGAGCCGCTGCCGCTGGAGCACGGCTACCCCGTGCGCATGGTGGTCCCCGGACTGTACGGCTTCGTTTCCGCCACCAAGTGGGTAGTGGACCTCGAAGTCACACGCTTCGCCGACAACAGGGCGTACTGGACGCAACGCGGCTGGTCCGAACGCGGTCCCATCAAGACCATGGCCCGGGTGGAGGTGCCCAAGTCCTTCGCCGTGGTCAAGGCCGGACGGGTGTCGATCGGCGGCACGGCGTGGGCGCAGACCCGGGGCATCACCAAGGTGGAGGTCCAGATCGACGGCGCCGGGTGGGCCGAGGCAGTGCTGTCCGACGAAGCCTCCGTGGTCACGTGGCGGCAGTGGTCCTTCGACTGGGATGCCAAGCCGGGACCGCACTACATCAGAGCGCGCGCCACGGACGGGACGGGCGAGGTCCAGACGGAAAAGCGTGCCGATCCCGTGCCGGACGGCGCGTCCGGCTGGCAGTCCGTGATGGTCACGGTCGAGTAGGGCCGTGCCCAGGCACGCCGTCCGGCAGGCTGCCCGGATGCCCGGTACGGCCTGCCGGAACAGGTCCCGGGGAATGCCAATCCGGCACCATAGACTGGGGCCATGCCCCTAACTTCGCATGCCACATTCTCTGTGGAGTCCGCCGTCGAGCTCGCGGTCGTTGAACGGAGCGGATTTGTCGAATCGCGGCACATTGGGGCGGCAGTGGTCCTGGCGGCGGACGGCACGGTGGTCACGCAGCTGGGCGACATCACCACCCCGATCCTGGCCCGGTCAACGCTCAAGCCGCTCCAGGCCCTGGCGTCCATGCAGTCCGGGGTTCCGCTCCGCGGCGCGCAGGTGGCGCTCGCCTGCGCCAGCCACACCGGGTCGCTGGACCACATGGACGTGGTGGAAGGAATGCTCAAGGCCGCCGGCGTCAAGGAGGACCAGCTGCAGTGCCCGGCCGCGTGGCCGCAGGACGAGACGGCCCGCACCTGGCTCACTCGCTCCGAGAAGGGCAAGTCACGGCTGGCCTACAACTGCTCCGGCAAGCACGCAGCGTTCCTCTGGGCGTGCATGGAGAACGGCTGGGACAAGCACAGCTACCTCGAGCCGAACCACCCCCTTCAGCAGCGCATCCGCACAGTGATCGAGGAATTCTCGGAGGAGAGGATCGCCCACCTGGGCATCGACGGCTGCGGCGCCCCTGTCGCTGCCATTTCCCTGACGGGCTTGGCCCGCGCATACTCCCGGCTCGCCAAGGCACCCGGCGACAAGAACTCCAACGCACGGGCAGCCACGATCGCAACGTCCATGCTGGACTACCCGTGGGCGGTCCAGGGCAGGGGCGAAGCCAACACCATCGTGATGGAGGAGCTGGACGTCATTGCCAAGATCGGTGCCGAGGGCGTGCTGGTCATGGCCACGCCGCAGGGGGTCTCGGCGGCCGTGAAGGTGCTCGACGGCAACCTGCGTGCCACCTCGCTCGTGGCCCTGACCATTCTGGCTGCCGCCGGCGCCGTGGACATTCCGGGAGTGTCCAGCGTGCTGGAGAAGGTTGTTGAGCCGGTCCTCGGCGGCGGCCGCCCGGTGGGCAAGATCAGGCTGGGCCACGCTGTCTCGGCCCTGCTGGACTAGGCACTTGGCCGCGCAGGCACACTCTTACTTCCACAGCAGCAAAGGAGGCGGCGATGGCAGTAGCCCGGCGCAGGATTGACATCGACGAAGGCAAAGCGGCACTGGCCAGCTGGCTGGAAGCGGGCCAGCCGCCGTCGGGCACTGCCGTTCCCCGCCCGGTGATCGCGACGGCGGTGCGTTACTCCCTGGAGGAGGTCACCGCCCGGGCGCCCGGCAACTCGGTGGAGGTCAGGGTTCCGCCGTTCGGCGTCACGCAGTGCGTTGAGGGGCCTCGCCACACGCGCGGCACTCCCCCGAACGTCATAGAGTGCGACGCCGCCACCTGGCTGTCCATGGTGACCGGCCAGTTGGGCTGGGCGGACGCGGTGGACGCCGGGCGCGTGGCGGCTTCCGGTCTTCGCGCCGATCTCTCGGCGCTGCTGCCGCTGTAGGGCGGTTCCGGACATCCGCCCCGGTTTCGGACATCCGCATGCAGGAACCCCGGTGCGGATGTCCGGTTCCGTAGCGGAAGCCGGACCCGCACCGGGGCTGGACAAGGTTAGTGATCTGCTGGCTGCCGCTATTCGTGGTGGATGGCGGCTGAGCTTCCGGTGGCCGATGATGTCCTGGTCATCTGGAATTCGGGGATCTCGTCCGGGTTGGGCCCGCCGCGGAACTTGGGTGACGGCTGACCGCCTCCGCTGATCCGCTCGAGCTCCTGGTCCTCGAAGTCATCCTCGACGCCGAGCATGATGGCCGAGTCGTGATTGGTGATTTCACCGCGGAACGCGCGGACCATGACGCTGCGGTCGAACTGGCCCTCCCATTTGGAGACCACGAAGGTGGCCACGCAGTTGCCGAGGAGGTTGACCACAACGCGCATGGAGTCCATCAGACGGTCGGCGCCGAGGAGGAGTGCCACGCCTGCCACAGGGAAGATCCCGAGTGCCGCCGCGGTTGCGGAGAGGGCGAGGAAGGACGATCCGGGGACGCCGGCCATGCCCTTGGAGGTCAGCAGCAGGACGCCGAGGGCGGCGAGCTGCTGGCCGAGGTCCAGGTGGTGTCCGAACGCCTGCGCCAGGAACAGCAGCGAGATCGAAAGGTAGATCGCGGCGCCGTCGAGGTTGAAGGAGTAGCCGGTGGGAACCACAAGACCTGTGGTGGCCCGGGAGCAGCCGGCGTTGGTCAGCTTGGTCATGATGCGCGGCATGACGGCCTCGGTGGAAGCCGTGCCGAGGGCCAGCAGGAACTCCTCGCGGGTGTACTTGAGGAACTGCCAGAGCGGGACCCGTGCGATGCCCCAGGCCACGAGGAACAGGAGGCCGATGAAGACCAGGGCGGCTCCGTAGCAGGCGGCGATCAGTTGCGCATAGGTCCCGAGCGTATCGAGACCGTACTGGCCGATGATGAACGCCATGGCACCGAACGCGCCGATCGGGGCCACCTTCATGATCCAGGACATGATCTTGAAGATGAGTTCGAGGACGGTCTCCATGAGGCTGATGACCGGCATGCAGCGCTCGCGGCCGATGACCACGATTGCGGCGCCGAAAAAGACCGAGAAGAAGAGGACCTGCAGCAGGCTGTTGCTGGCGAAGGCCCCGATGACGCTGGTGGGGATGATGTCCAGGATGAAGGACGCAGCGTCCTTGGGCACGGCGTGGCCGGTTTTGGCGTCCAGCGCCTCCTGGGACAGCGTGCTCGGATCAATGTTCAGGCCGGCGCCGGGCTGGACAAGGTTGCCGACGATCAGTCCGAAGACCAGGGCGAAGAGCGTGGCCGCTGTGAAGTAGAGAAGTGCTTTGACTCCTACCCTTCCGACCGCCTTGACGTCGCCTACGGCTGAAATTCCGGTGACAATCACCAGGAAAATCAGCGGCGCGATGATCATCTTGATGAGCTGGATAAAGCCGTCACCGAGCGGTCTCAGCTGGGAGCCAAGGTCCGGCCAGAAATGCCCTATGAGAACACCTGCCACGACGGCGATCAGAATTTGGAAGAAGAGCGACCTGTACAGGGGCTTCTTCTTCGACGGCACCGAACTCGCCTTCAGCGCCGAGGAATCTGGGATCTTCATTGATCTGTACCTATTCAATCGGGAACAGCCCCGGAAATTGGGGTCTGATTCAAAAGTAACCCCGCTCACACTATTCCGCAAGGGGAAAATGAGTTTTCGCAATGTGGAAATATGCGTCCGTGTTCGGGCATGCAAAAACCGCCACGTTTTCGGACATCCGCACCCGGGAACCGCGGTGCGGATGTCCGCTTGCGTAGCGGAAAAGGTGGTTTCTTCTGCTAGCCCCGCCCGATGAAGGGCATGCCGGCGGCGGTGATGACCACGGAGCCCACGCTGGCAGTGGGCGGCATTCCGGCCATTAGCAGCACAGCCCGCGCGGCGTCCTCCACGGGGAACATGGGCTCGACTTTCCGCGTGCCGTCGGCCTGGAGGGCGCCGGAGCCGACGCCGATGGTGTCCATAATTTCGGTGGCGGTATTGCCGATGTCGATCTGCCCGCAGGTGATGCCGAAGGCGCGCCCGTCCAGCTCGATGCTCTTGGTCAGGCCTGTCATGGCGTGCTTGGTGACGGCGTAGGCCACTGTGCGGGGGCGGGGCGAGTGCGCGGAGATGGACCCGTTGTTGATGATGCGCCCGCCCTGCGGCGCCTGGGATTTCATGGCCCGGACGGCCGCCCGGGCGCACAGCAGCGAACCGGTCAGGTTCACGGCAACGGTCGCTTCCCAGTCCGCGAGGCTGATCTCGTCCACCGACGCCGCCGGGCCGAACACGCCCGCGTTGTTGAACAGGACGTCCACCCTCCCCCACCGCTGGAGGACGGCCGCGAAGAGGCGCTCGACGTCGTCGGGCAGCGTGACATCGCAGGGTACCGCCAGCGCGTCCGGGTGGCTGCCCGCCGTTTGGAGCAGCTGCGCCTCGCGGCGTCCGGCCAGGGCCACCCGGTAGCCTTCCGCCAGCATCTGCCGGGCCACTGCCCTGCCGATGCCGGAACCGGCCCCGGTGACGACGGCGACCCGTCCAGGCTGTGGCGCTGCAAACGGCGTTGCAGGCGGTGGCGTTGCAGGGGGTGCTGCAGGCGGCGTTGCGGTCATGGGGGTACTCCTGTGGGATGCGGGCGGCCTACAAGGCGGGCTTAGTGGGTAGCGGGAACATCCGCCGCCACCAACGGCCAGCCTATGACGGTCTTGGGCCGAGGCGTGGCATAAGTCCGCACCTTGGAGGTTGAAAGCCGCATCCGGACCAGGGATTCCGCGATGGTCACGGCGGCCGCCACGCCGTCCACCACCGGCACCCCGGCCCGCTGCCGGATCTTTTCGTCCAGGCCCGCCATGCCGCCGCAGCCGAGGACGATCACTTCGGCCTTGTCCCCGCGGACTGCCAGCAGCGCCTGTTCGATGATGGCCTCGACGGCACGCCCCGGCTCCTCCTCCAGCTCCAGGACGGCCATGCCGCTGGCCCGCACAGAGGCGCAGCGCGCATCGAGCCCGGCCAGTTTCAGCCGGTCCTCGATGAGCGGCACGGCGCGGTCCAGGGTGGTGATTACAGAGTACTTGTGGCCGAGGAACATGGCCGTACTGGCCGCGGCCTCGGTGATGTCGACCACCGGAACGTCCAGGAGTTCCTGCAGCCCTTCCCTGCCGTGCTCGCCGTAGCCGGCCTGGATGACGGCGTCGAACGGTTCCGGGTAGTTGACCACACGGTCCATCACGGCAATCGCGGCGAGGTAGCTTTCAAAGTTCCCTTCACAGGAGTCGGCACCGAACCTCGGGGTGAGGCCGATGATCTCCGTTCCCGGTGCCGCGATGCTGCGGGCCTGGGCAGCGATGGAGTCGGTCATGGACTGGGTGGTGTTCACATTCGCAACGAGAATACGCATGGATTTCTCCTGGGTGGCGGGTCGGCGGTCAGTGGGTGCTGGAGACGGCGATCGATTCGCCGTCGACATCTTCGAACCGTTGCTTGCGGTCGGCGGCCAGGTAGTAAGTCAGCGCACCGACGCCCGCGCCGAAGAACCAGGCGAACGGCGCCGCCGCTTCGAGAGCCGGCACAAAAGCGATGAGAATCGCGATGGCGGAGGCCGGCAGGAGTGCGGCGATCGCCTTGGGATTGACGCCCTTCTTGTAGAAATACGCGCCGCGCGGGTGGTCGCTGTAAAGCTCCGGCACGTTGACCTTGCCGCGGCGCAGCAGCCAGTAGTCTGCCATGACCACGCCGAACAATGGACCAAGGAGGGCGCCCAGTCCGCCCAGGAAGTACACGATCACGAGCGGGTTGTTGTAGAGGTTCCAGGGCAGGATGACCAGGCCGATGGTGCCGCTGACCCAGGCGGCCTTCCGGAAGTTCAGGTGCTTGGGGAAAAGGTTGGTGAGTGCATAGACCGGGGCCACGAAGTTGGCCATCAGGTTCACAGCGATGGTCAGGATGAGGATGGCGAGGCAGGCCAGGACCAGGAAGAGGGTGTTGGGAATGCTCTCGACGATGTCCGAGGGAGTTTCGATGATGGTGCCATTGATCTTGTACTGACCGCCAGCCAGGACCACCACGATGGCGCCGAAGAGGAGCATGTTGATGGGAATGCCCCAGAAGTTGCCGCGGACGATGGATTTCTTGGACTTGGCCGACCGCGTGAAGTCGCAGAAGTTCAGGACGAAGGTTCCGTAAATGGAGACCCAGAGGGCGCCGCCGGCGAAAATTTTGCGCCACATTTCGCCGCCTTCCAGACCCCGGATGCCCGTCCACTGGATGGAGCCGCGGGCTTCGATGAAGACCCACACGGCCAGCAGGACCATGGTCAGCAGGATGATCGGTCCGGCAAAGGCCTCGTACTTGCGGATCATTTCCATGCCGAAGCTGACGATCACGAGCTGGACGATCCAGAGAGCCACGAACGCGGTCCATCCCAGGGTGGACAGGCCCAGTATGGAGTTGCTGTCCAGTTCGTGCAGCGACGGGATCATGGCCACGAGCATCACCCGGAGCACCACGGACGCGAGGAAGGTCTGGATTCCGAACCAGGCCACGGCCACGGCTCCGCGGACCAGGCTCGCGAGCTGGGCGCCGCGGATGCCGAAGCTGATGCGGCTCATGACCGGAAAGGGCACGCCGGTCTTCTGGCCCATGAAGCCGGAAAAACTCAGCAGCACAAAGAGCAGGGCGGCACCGATGCCCAGGGCCACGAGGATCTGCCAGCCGCCGAGACCCAGCGAAAACAGCCCGACGGCGAACGCATAGTTTCCGAGGCTGTGGACGTCGTTGGCCCACAGCGTGAAGATGCTGTACGCCGTCCAGCGCCGGCCTTCCCGCTTGGTCGGGGCGAGGTCCACGTTGTAGAGACTCGGGCTGATGGTGCGGCCGGAGGCGGCACTGGCTGTTTCGCAAAGGGCTTCGACGCCCGTTGCCGGATGGATCGGCTGGCCCGACAACACTGTCGGTGCGGGAGCCGGTTCGACGCCGACTGATGGGGTCGTCTGCATCTGGATCTCCAGTTCTGAGGGAAGGTGAAGTGGGAAGCCCGAGGCTTCCGAAGAGCGAATTCCATATTATGGAAATCACATCTTGAAAAGTGGAATAACTGTATGACCTGGGTCACGCCAGGGTCAAGGTCGCCCTGCTTCTGCGCGCAGTCATAATCGGTCCGCAAGAGCCAGCCGCACTTCGGCGCCGACCCGCCGGATGGGCCGCCTTGACCGGCACCTGCACGTCGGCCTAATCTCGAATAGCAAGAATGTTTTCTCACAATACGAAAATATCGCCCCAACATTCAAAGATGAAACGAGGCTGCCGTGGCTGCAGGAGAAGATACCTCCCATATCCTCAGCGGGTTGACTAACCAGCTGCCTGATCGTGATCCGGAAGAGACCGCCGAGTGGGTTGAGTCCCTGGATTCGCTGATCAGGGAACAGGGCACCGAGCGTGCCCAATACATCATGCGCAGTCTCCTGCAGCGTGCCGGCGCCCAGAGCGTCGGGGTTCCGATGGTCACCACCACGGACTATGTGAACACCATCCCGGCGGACCAGGAAGCACAGTT
>NZ_JBFTZQ010000017.1:0-91841 GCF_056406715.1 Arthrobacter sp. P1_B11 | reverse complement strand
CGCCAGCCCCTGGCAGCGCGGCTCGAATGAGAACACCAATGGGCTGCTGCGCCAGTACTTCCCCAAGAGCACGGATTTGTCCGTCTACGGTCCCGAAGACCTCGAACTCGTCGCTCAGAAACTCAACGGCCGGCCACGTAAAACGCTCGGCTGGGAAACCCCAGCCGAGCGTTTACGTGCTTTACTACTAACCACCTAACCAACAGGTGTTGCAACGACCCCTAGAAACCGCCCCAAGGATCCAGGGCCTCAAGTGTTCGTTCGCGTCCGGCTTCCGCAGCGTGAGGGCGGGGCGCCGGGCGGTTTAGCCGAAGAGGACCGCGGCTTCGTCGTAGCGGTGCTGCGGGACGGTCTTGAGCTTGCCGAGGGCCGCTTCGAAGCCCACGTGGTCAATGTCGGTGCCGTTCAGCGACACCATGGTGCCCCATCGGCCTTCGACCACCGAGTCGATGGCGGCCATGCCCAGGCGGGTGGCCAGCACACGGTCGAAGGCCGAGGGCACGCCGCCGCGCTGGATGTGGCCGAGGATGGTGGCGCGGGTCTCGATGCCGGTCCGGGCTTCGATTTCGGGAGCGAGCTGGTCGGCGATGCCGCCGAGCCGGGGCCGGCCGAAGGTGTCCAGGCCGCGCTCGGAGTGCGGGGATTCCATGTGGCCCGGAACGAAGCCTTCGGCGACGACGATGAGGGGAGCGCGGCCGCGGTCGTGGGCTTCGTTCACCCATTCGACGATCTGCTCGATGCTGACCTTCTGTTCCGGAATGAGGATGGCGTGGGCACCGGCGGCCATGCCGGCGTGAAGTGCGATCCAGCCGACATGGCGGCCCATGACTTCGGCGATCATGCAGCGGTGGTGCGACTCGCCGGTGGTGCGCAGTCGGTCGATGGCCTCGGTGGCGATCTGGACGGCGGTATCGAAGCCGAAGGTGTAGTCCGTGGCGTCGAGGTCGTTGTCCACGGTCTTGGGGACGCCGACGATTTTCAGTCCGGCGTCCGTGAGGCGCTTGGCGGCCGCGAGAGTGCCTTCGCCACCGATGGCGATGATGGCGTCAATGCCGAGCCGGTCCATGTGGGCCTTGATAACGTCCGGACCGCCGCCGTTCTCGAACGGGTTGGTGCGGGACGTGCCCAGGATGGTGCCGCCCTGCTTGGCAATGCCTCGGACCAGTGTGCGGGGAATGGGAATGATGTCTCCCTCCACCACTCCGCGCCAGCCATCCAGGAACCCCACGAATTCGTGGCCGTGGATGGCAATGCCCTTCAGGACAGCGCCGCGGATCACGGCATTCAGTCCGGGGCAGTCTCCGCCGCTGGTGAGGATTCCAATTTTCATTATCTAGGCTCAAATCCTGGTTCGAAGGGTATACAGGCAGAGCGCCACGCTGAGCTCACAAGAGAGTCTAGTGGCCAGTGTGGGGAAGGACACAAACGGTTACATGGGGCCCCGGTCCGGCACCGTGCCGGCGTGGGAAAGGCGGCAGCCGGGCGGCTTGAGTGAGCGTCTTGCGCAGGTGTGCCCCTGCTCCGGAGAGCAGGGGCACATGAACCCGTTGGTGCTGCGGGCGGTTATCCGCCGCCCGGTCAGTAGCGGTTGCCGCGCTTCGCGAGGAAGGATTCAAGGGCAATGCCGTTGTTCTGGTCCGGGAGGACCAGCCACGCGGCGAGGTAAAACACCACGGCCGGCCCCGGCAGGAGGCAGAAGAGGAGGAAACCGATCCGGACGAACGCGACATCCACGTTCAGCTTTTCGGCAATCCCACCGCAGACTCCGCCGAGCCAGCGCTGCGGACCACGCTTCAGGCCGAGGCCCCTGACAATGCTGTAGAACTTTTCCATGGTTCAAGACTTCCCGGTTGTGGGGCTGTTGTCACGTCGGCGGGCCGAGAGCAGTCCGCCGATCACCAATGCGGCGCCGGCGCCGATCATGAGGCCGATCAGTACGTAAGTCCCGTTCAGGGCCACGATCCCCAGCTGGGAGATGATGATGAGGACGGCCAGTGCGAGGACCACGAGGCCCCAGACGATGGTGCCGACGCGGGCCGATGCAGGAGCGGGCTCGCCATTATCCGTTACGGGCCGCCGCGGAAACCCGGAGGCTTCCGGCGCCCGGGACGTTTCCGGCCCCCGCGGCGTTTCCGGTGATGGGTCAAAGTTGCTCATGTCAGTTTCCTTCCTGGATGGTGACATTGCTGACGGTTCCGTCGATCTGCAGGATCAGCCGGGCGCCGGGCTTGTCCGTGTTGTAGCTGCTCTGGCGGGACGTGATGCCGCTGCGGCTGGCGGAGCCCTCGTTCAGGTTGCCCAGCGTCATATCAGCCCTGACGTCCACCGGCACGGTGCTGGGGATGACGACCGTGACGTTGCTGGCAGTCACATCCATGGGGATGACGACGTCGGCGGGCAGCGGTGCGGTCAGGCTCAGCCCGGTCAGGTCAACAGTTCCCTTGCCTCCGGTGATCTGGAAGCCCTCGCGGGCCTGTTGGATGCTGGTGGGGTTCCAGTCCGCGTCCTGGAAGCGGAAGCGGTCACCGTTCGGCACCGCGTTGAAGATGCCGCCAATGATCAGTGCGACCACCGCGAAGAAGCCGAGGATGCCCGAGGTCCGGCCGCGGAAGCCCGCCAGCAGGATGCCTAGGCCCAGGACGGCGGCGCCGCTTGCCCAGACCACAGCGTTGGCGGAATTGCCCAGCTCAATCACGTTGCCGGCGTCGAGCGCCTTGAGGGTGCCACCCACCAGCAGGGCCACGCCCGCGGTGATGGCCACCGCAGGGGCGCCGGGTCCGCCCGGCTTCGATTTCGGTGCCGGAACGGGGGCGGGCACCGGAGCCGCTCCGCGGGGCGGAACGCTGCCGTAGCCGCCGCCGTAGGAGGCGGGAATGTGTGCCGGCCCGGCCCCGCCGTACGGCGGGTTGGGTGAGTACGGCAGGTTGGGGTCCGACGTCGGACCGGTCCCGTACGGCGTTGGGTCCGCCTGCGTGCCGGCTGCGAAAGTGGCCGTGGCGCCAGATGCCGGGCCGCCAGTCGGGGCGGCGTATCTGTAAGCGGGCTGGCTGCTCGCCGGAGTGTTGTTCATGGCTGTTCCAATGGGATTTTTGTTGCGCTGGGTGAGGAAGTAGACAAGGTAAATGAAGCCGCCAATCCAGAACAGGGTCCAGAAGAAGCCGAAGCCGTCGTGCCCCCAGCCCCAGAAACCGCCGCCCATTCCCGTGAGGCCGAGGACGGTGGTGATCAACGCGCCTGTCATGCCGCTGGTCCAGCGGCCGGCACCTGCCTCCTGGGTATGGATCCGTCCGTCCGGCTCCGGGAGGAGCGCCCAGCCGATGCCGTAGAGCAAGACGCCGATGCCGGCGAACAGGGTGAGGACGATGAAGATGCCGCGGACGATAAGCGGATCGATGCCCATCCGCTCGGCGATGCCGCTCGAAACGCCGCCGATCCAGCGGTCGCGGCCGCGGTGGATGCCGTGGCCGCGGATCCAATCGAAGAAGTTCTGTTGCTGCGGCGGCCGGCCGTAGCCGGTTCCGAAGGCAGGGGCGCCTGGCGCGCCGTGGCCGCCCGGCAGATCATGGGAGTTATGGAGCGGCGGAGGGAGCAGCGGCTCGGTCTGTGGCTCGGGAGTGGCCGCGGTCGGCGGCTCCTCCGGACGGTCTGCCTGGGGCTCCGGCTGCTGTTCTTCCCGCGAGCTGGGCTGGTCGTCGGACGTGTTGGCGGGCTGTTGCCCTTCAGAGGGATTGGGGTTCTGCGAGTTCATACTTCGATACTGCCGTTCGGAGGGTCTCCGGCTCTATTGGGGAGTACCCTGAGTGGTCCCTGACTTACCCCTGGTCCAGGCCTGAAAGCGGTCTCCGAAACCCTGATCCGTGTTTGGATTGATGCATGACCACCGCCCCTGTCCGCCCGCCGCTGGTCCGCAGCAGCGACCGCATGATCGCCGGAGTCTGTGCGGGCCTCGCTGCGCACCTGGGCTGGCCAGTGCGCATGGTGCGGATCGGCATGGCAGTGGCCGCCCTTGCCGGCGGTGCGGGCTTCGCGTTCTATGCCTGGCTCTGGATCATGGTTCCCACCGCGGACGAAGCCGCCCGGCGGAACGCCAGGCGGCCGGCGTCGCCCATCGCCCCCGCGGTGAGCACCCCGCCCGCGGGCTCCCCGCACGAGCCGGGGTCCGCCGTCGACCCGCCGTTTTCCGCTGGAACGTACCCTCCCGCCTACCCGCTCAGGGGCTACGGGCCGGGCTCCATTTCGCCGGGAGCTTACGCCCCCGCTGCCGGCCCCGCTCCGTCCGCAATGTACGACGCCGGGACCCCCTTCCAGACTCCGGCAGCTGGCGCCGTTCCCGGCACCGTCGGCGCGGGCACCGCTGTTCCGGTCAGCGGTGTCCCGGGGACCGGAGCCTGGTTCCGCGTCCGCAGCATGCGCTACGGCAAAGAGATCCTGCTCGGTTCCGGGCTGCTGCTCGTGGCCGGGATCCTGATCGCCCGGCTGCTCGGCGCCGAGGTCCCGCTGGGTACCCTGATCCCGGCCGCTGCCATCCTGGGCGGTGCCGCCATTGCCTGGATGCAGCTCGATGAAACGCGCCGCGCCGGCTTGGTGGACAAAACCAAGGCGGACCAGGCGGGCGGGTGGGCACGACTTGCCGCCGGGCTGGCGCTCGTGGTGGCCGGTGTGCTCGTGATGGTGTCCGGTTCCGGCTCCTGGGAGCAGACGTGGCTGGCGCTGCTGGCGTCGGTGGCGGTGCTCGGCGGCGTGGCGCTGGTGCTCCTTCCCTGGGGCCTGAAGTTCTGGCGTGACCTCGAGACCGAGCGGGCCGGCCGCGTACGCGAGACCGAGAGGGCGGAGATCGCCGCCCATCTCCATGACTCGGTGCTGCAGACCCTTGCCCTGATCCAGCGGCGCGCAGCCAGCGAGAACGATGTGGTGCGGCTGGCCCGGGCGCAGGAGCGCGAACTGCGCGGCTGGCTCTTCAAGGACCCGGCCAAGGACGCGGGCCAGCTCTCGGACCGGATCAAGGCGGCCGCGGCCGAAGTCGAGGACGGACTCGGCAACGCGGTCGACGTCGTGAGCGTGGGAGACACGGCCATGACCGACCGGCACGAGGCGCTGGTCCAGGCCAGCCGCGAGGCCATGCTGAACGCTTCCCGCCACGGCGGCGGGCCCGTCTCCGTGTACCTTGAGGTGTCCGACGGCGGAGTGGACGTCTTCGTCAAGGACCGCGGCTCCGGATTCGATCTTCGCGGCGTTCCGGAGGACAGGCTCGGCGTCCGGGAATCCATCATCGGCCGCATGAAGCGCCACGGCGGAACCGCCGAGATTATCAGCAGTCCGGACGGCACGGAGGTTCGGCTCAAGCTGCCTGCCGCCGTCGCGGAGAACGGGGAAGGGAAGCCATGAGCACTCCGGCATTGGACGGAACAGCAGCAGGAAACCAGCGGGAAACGGTCAGGGTGGTGATCGTTGACGACCACGCCATCTTCCGTTCGGGCCTCAAGGCTGACCTCGATCCGAGGGTAACGGTCGTGGGGGAGGCCGGCACGGTGGAGCAGGCCATCGAGGTGATTGCCCGGACCAGGCCCGGCGTGGTGCTGCTCGATGTGCACCTGCCCGGCGGTCTGGGCGGAGGAGGGCGGGAGGTCATCGCCGGCTCGGCTGCGTTGCTGGGCACAACCAAGTTCCTGGCACTCAGCGTGTCGGACGCCGCCGAAGATGTGGTGGCCGTGATCCGCGCCGGGGCCCGAGGCTACGTGACCAAGACGATTTCCGGGGCCGAGATCACTGACGCGGTCTTCCGTGTTGCGGGCGGCGACGCCGTGTTTTCGCCGCGGCTCGCAGGGTTCGTTCTGGACGCTTTCGGCACGGCCCCCGCCGACATCGCCGACGACGAACTGGACAGGCTCTCAGCCCGGGAACTCGAGGTCATGAGGCTTATTGCGCGCGGCTACAGCTACAAGGAAGTGGCCAAAGAGCTGTTCATCTCCATCAAGACCGTGGAAACGCACGTGTCGGCGGTCCTGCGGAAGCTGCAGCTCTCCAGCCGCCACGAGCTGACCAAATGGGCCGCGGAACGCCGGCTCCTCTAGCCAACCCAAACGCTCTCTCACTTCCTGTCGCTTAAACCGGGACGCTCTCTCACTTCCTGTCGCTTAAACCGGGACGCTCTCTCACTTCCTGTCGCTTAAACCGGGACGCTCTCTCATCAGGTGAGAGAACGTCCCGGTTTTTCCTGCGGGAGGTGAGAGAGCGTTGGGGGTTTTCCTGCGGGAGGTGAGAGAGCGTTGGGGGTTTTCCTGCGGGAGGTGAGAGAGCGCGCCTACTTCGCCTTGCCCAGGAAATCCTGCAGCCGTCCCACGCCGGTGGCGAGGTCGTCATCGCCCAGGGCGTAGGACAGCCGCAGGTAGCCCGACGGGCCGAAAGCCTCGCCCGGAACCACGGCAACTTCCACCTCGTCCAGGATCATCGCCGCCAGTTCGGCGGACGTTCCGGGACGAACCGGACCGTTCGCCGTCGGGAATTCCTTCCCGAGCAGGCCGCGGACGTCGGCGTAGACGTAAAAGGCGCCCTTCGGCGTCGGGCATTCAACGCCCTCAATGGCATTGAGCCCGGCGACGATAGCCTTGCGGCGGCGGTCGAAGGCCACCTTCATCTCGTCGACGGCGGTCAGCGGGCCGGAGACGGCGGCAAGGGCTGCCACCTGCGGGATGTTGGACACGTTGGACGTGGCATGGGACTGGAGGTTCGTGGCGGCCTTGATGACATCGGCCGGCCCGATCATCCAGCCCACACGCCAGCCGGTCATCGCGTAAGTCTTGGCCACGCCGTTGAGGATCACCACTTTGTCGCCGAGCTCCGGAACGGCCGTGGCTATCGAGGTGAACGGGACGTCGTCGTACGTCAGGTGCTCGTAGATCTCATCGGTGACCACCCACAAGCCCTTGGCCGCGGCCCACTGCCCGATTTCCGCGACCTGTTCGGCGGAGTAGACGGAGCCTGTCGGGTTGGACGGCGACACGAAGAGCAGGATCTTGGTGCGGTCAGTGACGGCCGCCTCCAGCTGCTCCACAGTCACCAGGTAGTCCTGCTCGGGTCCGGCGAAGACCTCGACGGGCACGCCGCCGGCCAGCCGGATCGCTTCCGGGTAGGTGGTCCAGAACGGGGTGGGCACAATCACTTCGTCGCCCGGGTCAACCAGTGTGGCGAACGTGTTGTAGACGGCCTGCTTGCCGCCGTTGGTAACCAGCACCTGGGAAGGGTCCGCTTTGTAGCCGGAGTCGCGGAACGTCTTCTCGGCGATGGCCTTCTTCAGCTCCGGCAGGCCTCCGGCGGGGGAGTAGCGGTGGTACTTCGGCTGGCTGGCGGCCTCGATGGCCGCCTTGACGATGTAGTCCGGGGTGGGGAAGTCCGGCTCGCCCGCACCGAAACCGATCACTGGCCGGCCGGCTGCTTTCAGCGCCTTGGCCTTGGCGTCGACAGCCAGGGTGGCAGATTCGGCAATGGCGGAAATGCGTTTGGAAACGCGGGCGGCAGACATGGCGGGTCCGTTCTTCGCTTGCAGCTGGGTAGCTGAATGGTGGAATTCGACGGAATCTACTCTATGCTGTTCACCGGATCGTTCGAGGTGGGACGCGGCAATGTGACTGCAGCCTGGTCAGGTTTTGCACAGCCACCAAGACGGTCCGAAATGAGGCTGGTTCGACGTACGCGAAGTTGTTGCGTAGACTAGTTCTCCGGTGTTGAAAACACGATGATGACGTGCGCCTCAGGGAAGTCTGGGTCAAGCATGGCCTCGATCAGTTTTCAACCCACAGGATCAGTTTTGATCCATAGGGTAGTGGCGCAATTGGTAGCGCAGCGGTCTCCAAAACCGCAGGTTGCAGGTTCGAGTCCTGTCTGCCCTGCGCAAGCTGTCCCGGTGAAAAACCGGGGCAAGCGCAGCAACCATGGTTCAGTTCAGAGCCGGGTAATCCGACATTGCGAGGATGAGTGAGGACCAGGTGACCGAAACAGCTGCAAGCAGCTCCAAGGGCCGCCCCGCAAAGAAAGCCGCCAAGGCAGGCTTCTTCGCTCGAATTGCACTCTTCGTCCGCCAGGTCATCGGCGAGCTGAAGAAGGTCGTCGCACCCACCCGCAAGGAACTGATCAACTACACGCTCGTGGTGCTGGTATTCGTGGTCATCATGATGGTCATCGTCACCGTGCTGGACCTGGGCTTCGGGACCGCGGTGGGCTGGGTCTTCGGCGGTACAGGCGCCAAGGACCGCTAAGGCGATAGGTCCGCAGACTGCGCGGGCTCCTACGATTATCGGAGGGAGCTGCGGAGTGTGCGGAATTGAGCCATTTAAATAGGCATGTTAAGCAATGAGGAAGCAGGAGACCAAGT
The DNA here is from genome assembly GCF_056406715.1 of Arthrobacter sp. P1_B11. Classification (NCBI taxonomy): domain Bacteria; kingdom Bacillati; phylum Actinomycetota; class Actinomycetes; order Micrococcales; family Micrococcaceae; genus Arthrobacter; species Arthrobacter sp. P1_B11. The sequence goes on along the minus strand of NZ_JBFTZQ010000017.1, from coordinate 83,473 downwards.
GTCTGAGCAGGAGCTCGAGGTAACTGAGGCTGAGCTGGATGGCCCCGCGGACAGCACGGCCGACGCCGCGGCTGAAGCCGTTGAAGGGTCTGAGGCTGATTCTGCTGCACCCGATTCCGAAGGCGACGCCGATGAGGCAGAGGCCGAAACTGACGTAGTCGACGAAGCAGACGCTGAAGACGACGCCGACGCATCCGAAGGCGATGACGAAGACGCAGACGCCCTGGCAGCCGCGGCAGCCAAGGCCGACGTCGACCCCGCAGAAGAGTTCAAGGGCAAACTGCGCCGCCAGGAGGGTGACTGGTACGTCATCCACTCCTACGCAGGTTACGAAAACCGCGTCAAGGCCAACCTTGAGACCCGCATCCAGACCTTGGACATGGAAGATTACATCTTCGAAATCCAGGTTCCCATGGAAGAAGTCGTTGAGATCAAGAACGCTCAGCGCAAGGTCATCAACCGCGTCCGGATCCCCGGCTACGTTCTCGTCCGCATGGACCTGACGGATGCCTCGTGGGGCGCCGTCCGCCACACCCCGGGCGTCACCGGCTTCGTGGGCAACGCCCACAACCCAGTGCCGCTGCGCCTCGACGAGGTCTTCTCCATGCTCGCTCCGGTCTTCGAGGAAGAGCAAGCCGAGAAGGGCAAGCCCGTCAAGCACGCCGCCGCCCCGGTGGACGTCGACTTCGAGGTTGGCGAATCGGTCATCGTCAAGGAAGGTCCCTTCGAGACCCTCCCCGCCACGATCTCCGAGATCAAGATTGATTCCCAGACCCTCGTGGTGCTGGTTTCCATCTTCGAGCGCGAAACGCCGGTCACCCTGGCATTCAACCAGGTCACCAAGATCTAGCAATACCCACAGAATTCGCTCCGGGGCTGCCCGCTTAGCAGCCACGAAGCGGCCGACCGCCTCGCCATGGCGGTCAACCACCTGAGGCACGCTCCTGTGTCCCAGGACGCATTTGAGAGAAGGACCCTACATTGGCTCCCAAGAAGAAGGTCACCGGCCTCATCAAGCTGCAGATCCAGGCAGGTGCCGCTAACCCGGCTCCGCCGATCGGTCCTGCGCTTGGCCAGCACGGTGTCAACATCATGGAATTCTGCAAGGCGTACAACGCTGCGACGGAAGCCCAGCGCGGCAACGTTATTCCTGTTGAAATCACGGTCTACGAGGACCGCTCGTTCACGTTCATCACCAAGACCCCGCCGGCTGCAGAGCTCATCAAAAAGGCTGCAGGCGTCGCCAAGGGTTCCGCTACCCCGCACACCGTCAAGGTTGCCAAGCTGACCCAGGCCCAGGTCAACGAGATCGCTTCCACCAAGATGGAAGACCTCAACGCCACGAGCCTCGAAGGCGCAGCGAAGATCATCGCCGGCACCGCCCGCTCCATGGGTATCACCGTCGAGGGTTAATTCCCTCACCGCTGAAGCGGCGCGGCTTCGGGAAACCGACGACGACGCCGGACAGCACCGCCGGGAAACCGGCACCACTGAAACATTGAAATGTTGGAGATCCACGCCGGATCCGCCAACTGTGGCAGGGCCCAGCGCGGTCCGCAGACCACAACTGCACAAGGAGAATAAGCAGCATGGCAAAGCGCAGCAAAGCATATGAGGCAGCCGCCGCCAAGATCGACGCGGAGAAGTTCTACGCGCCGTTCGAGGCAGTGACGCTCGCCAAGGACACCAACCCGTCCAAGTTCGACGCCACCGTTGAGGTCGCTTTCCGCCTGGGCGTTGACCCCCGTAAGGCTGACCAGATGGTCCGCGGCACCGTCAACCTGCCCCACGGCACCGGTAAGACTGCCCGCGTTCTCGTCTTCGCCACGGGCGACAAGGCCGAAGCAGCCATCGCTGCAGGCGCCGACTTCGTTGGTTCCGATGACCTGATCGAAAAGATCGCCGGCGGCTGGACCGACTTCGACGCAGCCGTTGCCACCCCTGACCTCATGGGCAAGGTTGGCCGCCTCGGTAAGGTCCTGGGTCCGCGTAACCTGATGCCGAACCCGAAGACCGGCACCGTGACCGCTGACGTCACCAAGGCTGTCAACGACATCAAGGGCGGCAAGATCGACTTCCGCGTCGACAAGCACTCCAACCTGCACTTCATCATCGGTAAGGTTTCGTTCGACGTCATCAAGCTGGCCGAGAACTACGCAGCCGCTCTCGAAGAGGTACTTCGTCTGAAGCCGTCCGCTTCAAAGGGCCGCTACATCCAGAAGGCTACGGTTGCCACGACCTTCGGTCCCGGCATCTCCGTAGACCCGAACGTCACCAAGGTGCTGACCGAGGTCTAATCCTCGCGAACCACCCGCCGGTCATCCGGCGGGCAACAAGGGCCGCCCGGCATTGCGCCGGGCGGTCCTTTGTTCTTGCTGCCGGCCTCTGCCGGCCTCTGCCGGCCCCTGGAGCGCGCAAGGCTGTGCGGCTAGGCTGATGCCGTGACGACGCCGGCTTACCCCATAGAACCTCTGGTCCTGCCTTCCTCCATCGATTCCCCGGATGCCTCAGACTTTCTGGAGTTCAGCGATCTCAGTGACGCGCTGGTGCTGGAAACGTGGGGGAACCTTGACCGTGCCACCCCGAGGGAGGCCCGCCTCGAGGCTTGGCGCGACGATGACTATAAGCAGCTCCGGATCTTCTTCGTCCGTCTGGACGGGCGCATGGTCGCCAAATCCTGGATCAGATTGCCGCTGCAGGAGAACCTCCAGGACGCGATGGTGAGGGTGGACGTCCTGAACGAATTCACCGGAAGGGGAATCGGGCAGTCGCTGCTGCGGCATGGCGAGGAGCTGGCCGCCAGCCACGGCCGCAGCACCCTGCAGAGCTTCACGGAACACGCGGCGGTCTTTGATCCGGACGGGCCCGGCGTCCTGAAGCCGGGAACAGGCACGGGAGGGGTCCCCGCAGACTCGCGAGCGGCCAGGTTCGCCGCAGCCGGCGGCTACACTCTGGAGCAGGTCACCCGGTTCAGCGCACTGGACATGCCGGTAGCGGATGGCACTCTCGACGCCCTGGACAGGGAGGCAAGCTCCATTGCCGGGGACAGCTACGAACTCCTCAGTTGGACCGACCGCTGCCCTGACGAATATATTGACCAGCTGGCTGTGCTCATGTCCCGAATGAGCACTGACAGCCCGGCCGGCGCCCTCCACTACGATGCCGAAGTGTGGGACGCCAAACGCGTCCGGCACGTTGAGGATGAGTGGCAGCAGACCGGCCAGGAGGCTCTGTTTGCTGTGGCGCGGCACAAGGCGAGCGGTGAGCTGGCCGCCTACTCGGTCCTGCAGTATTCCGGGTCAAAACCCTGGGTCGCGGAGCAGGACGACACCCTTGTCATCAAGGCACACCGTGGAAACCGCCTGGGCATGCTCGTGAAAATTCTGAATCTTCGGCGGATGGTGGCGGAGCATCCCTCGGTTGAACGGATCCTCACGTTTAACGCCGCGGAGAACGACCACATGCTCGCGATCAACATCGCCCTGGGCTTCCGCCCGGCGGGGTACGACGGCGAGTGGCAGCGACGCCGCTAACCGTCATATGCTGGCGACGGATACTCCGCGTGGACTCAAGCCCGTAGCCTGACAGGGTGAGCGGCAGAACGGCTGGGAAGATGCCCCCTATGGCAAGTGAAGTGCGGATCGAGCAGTTGTTCATCCCGGAGTCCGTCGACGCGCCCGACGCAGCGGACTTCCTGGCCGCAGTGGAAGTGGGCCGTAAGGTCCGGATGCAGACGTGGGGGAGCGATGACCTCGCATACGCCCCGCTTGAGAAGCTCCTCGAACTGGACGATCCCTATGAGCGCCAGGTCATCCTGGTGGCCAAGGTGGACGGCAGGATCGTGGGTACCGTGGACATCGCACTGCCCCTCACCGACAATCTTGACCTGGCGGAGTTCACGCTGGACATCCTGCCCGAATACCAGCGTCAGGGGGTGGGCCGGCAGCTGTTGGATGCCGCGGAACGGTTCGCCCGCGACGAGGGTAGGTCCATGATCCTGATCGACACCAACCATCCCGGGTCTTCGCTCCATGAGTTCGAATCCGAGCAGCTGGTGCCCGGATCCGGGCAGGGCTTCGTGCCGCTGGGCAGCCGGGAAGTGGAGTTCGCCCGGCGCACCGGCTACACGCTGCAGCACATCGAGCAGTTCAGCTCCTGCGCCCTGCCGCTCGACACCAAGCTCGTGGCGGAGCTCGAGGCCGAGGCGGAAGAAGCAAACAACGGCCGCTACCGGCTGCACCATTGGACCGACCGGTGCCCGGAGCGGTGGCTGGAATCCGTGGCCGCCCTAGAGAACCAGGCCGGCGGGGATACCATGCCCGCCGGCGGAAGCGAGGAGGACGGCATGGTGTTCGATGCCCGCATCCTGCGGGAAGCCGAGGACGTGACCATAGCGCAGGGGCGGCGCACGGTGGTGACCGCCGTCGAGCACGTTGCCTCTGAAACCCTGGTGGGACTGACCACCATCAGCGTCCTGGCGCAGCGCCAGGATGTCGTCTTCCAGGACGACACGGTGGTGCTGCAGGAGCACCGCGGCAACAAGCTGGGGCTGCTGATCAAGGTGGCCAACATGGAGCGGCTGACGGAGCAGTTCCCCGATGCACGCGTGATCTACACCTGGAACGCCCCGGAAAACCGGTACCTTCTGACCGTAAACCGCCAGTTGGGATTTACGACGGCGGGTGTCACCGGCATCTGGCAGAAGGAACTGCCGGATATGGGGCCCAGTACCAGTTGACCTGTGCCGGCTGGATGCCATCAGCTGGACGCCGATTTGGCGGTCCGGCGCGGCGTCCCGTAAGCTTGGAGGACCAAAGACCGTCGGTTGTTGGAAATCCACTCTTTCGAGCTCAGCTCAACTCTGTAGTTGTGCGCGGAGGAGCCAGTGGGTTTCCGGACGAAGGACCCTGAACATAGGGCGGCCAGCGCAGGTGAACGAAGCAAAGCTCCGCGGTTCTGAACTGCGTTGAGCCAAGCCCCGTGCATCTGCGCGGGGCGTTTTTAGTTTTAGCTCACCTGAGCGGGGACCCGGAATACCGGCACTATCCCCGGAAGGAGGGTTATGGCAACGCCTACCAAGGTTTCAGCAGTAGCTGAGATCACTAACGATTTCAAGGAATCGAACGCCGCTGTCCTGACCGAATACCGTGGGCTCACCGTTGCACAGCTCAAGCAGCTGCGTGTTTCTCTCGGCCAGGACACCAAGTTCTCGGTCGTCAAGAACACCCTGACCGCCATTGCAGCCAAGGAAGCTGGTGTCGAAGCATTCGACGGCCAGCTCGCCGGCCCCACTGCAATCGCGTTCATCAAGGGTGACGCAGTTGCAGCTGCCAAGAGCCTGACGGATTTTGCCAAGACCAACAAGCAGCTGGTTATCAAGACCGGTTACTTCGAGGGTAAGGCACTGAACGCCAGCGAAGTTGCTGCCCTGGCAGCACTCGAGTCCCGCGAGCTGCAGCTCGCCAAGGTTGCAGGCATCCTCAAGGCTCCTGCTGCCGCTGCTGCACGCATCATTGACGCCCTGCGCCTCAAGCTTGAAGAAGAGAACGGTGCTCCGGCTGAAGCCGAAGCGCCCGCCGCTGAAGAAGCCCCGGCCGCAGAAGCAGCAGAGACCGAAGCTCCGGCCGAAGCCGCAGCCCCCGAAGAGAACTAGCTCTCTTTCAAACCAGACTCCGGTGTGAAGGCAACGGCTCAGGCCGCCAAGCACCACCTATAGGAAGGACGCCACACCATGGCGAAGCTCAGCAACGAAGAGCTCATTGAAGCTTTCAAGGAACTGACCATCATCGAGCTCTCCGAGTTCGTCAAGCTCTTCGAAGAGACCTTCGAAGTTACGGCTGCTGCTGTCGCCGTTGCTGGCCCCGCTGCCGGCGCTGCTGAAGAAGCCGAAGAGAAGACCGAATTCGACGTCGTTCTCGAAGCTGCTGGCGACAAGAAGATCGCAGTGATCAAGGAAGTCCGCGCCATCACCTCCCTCGGCCTCAAGGAAGCCAAGGACCTGGTTGACAGCGCTCCGAAGGCTGTTCTCGAAGGCGTTACGAAGGAAGCTGCAGAGAAGGCTATTGCTCAGCTCGAAGAAGCCGGCGCACGCGTTACCCTCAAGTAACACACGCTTTGCTCTTGGAAGCCCCGTCCACTCCGGTGGGCGGGGTTTCCTGCGTTTTAAACCACAGCTGCGTCTAATTGGGGTCGCTGATATCAGCCACCACCGCACCGAGCGCCGCTGTCAGGGCGTCGGCGTCCACGAAGGCGCTGTAGCCGTGCTGGCCCGCGCCCATGGAGATGCGGCGGCCGGCAATGGTCTGGTCTGCATATACGGGCCAGGCCGTGGTGCTGCCCAGCGGGGTGATGGTCCCGCGTTCGTAGCCAGTGGCCTCCAGGGCCACGTCCGCCGCGGGCATCGAGAGTTTGTTGACGCCCACCAGGCTCCGAAGCTTGGGCCAGGAGATCTGGCGGTCGCCCGGAATGAGGGCGAACAGGAAGCTGCCGTCCTTGTGCTTCACGACGAGGGACTTCACAATATCGGCCGGCGTGATGCCGAGGATCTGCGCAGCCTCCTCGAGGCTGTGCGCCGCAAGCCGCTCCACGAGTTCGACGTCGAGGCCGCGGGCGGCGGCGTCGGCAAGGAAGCGCTCCCTGCCAGAGCCGTCCGCGCCTCCGGCCGATAGGGCTTTCATCAGTCCCGGTACAGCAGGAGGGCTTCGCCCTGCCCGCCGCCGCCGCACAGGGAGACCGCAGCCTTGCCTTGGCCGCGCCGTTTCAGTTCATGTGCCGCGTGCAGCGCCAGCCGGGCGCCGGAGGCGCCAATCGGATGGCCGACGGCGATGGCGCCGCCGTGGATGTTGCACTGCTCCAGCGGGTAGTCCAGGTCCTTGAGCGACTGCACGGCCACAGAACCGAAAGCCTCATTGATTTCAATGAAGTCCAGATCGGCAGTGGTCCAGCCCGCCCGGTCCAGGGCATTCCGGATCGCGTTGGAGGGCTGGGAGTGGAGTGAGTTGTCCGGCCCGGCCACCTGGCCGGGCCTGCCGACAACCGCCAGGAATTCCAGCCCGTTGTCCTCGGCAAACTTGCGGGACGTCAGCACCAGGGCCGAGGCGCCGTCGGACAGGGGAGAGGAGTTGCCGGCGGTGATGGTCCCGTCCGTGACGAACGCGGCGCGAAGCCCTGCCAGCGATTCGACGGACGTGTCCGGACGGATCCCTTCGTCCGTGGCCACGACCACCGGATCGCCCTTGCGCTGCTTGACGCTGATCGGTGCGATTTCGCCGTCGAAGACCCCGTTCTTGGCGGCGATGGCCGCGCGCTGGTGAGACTGGGCCGCCACGTTGTCCTGCGACGCCCGGTCGATGCCCAGGACCAGGTTCTTGGTCTCGGTGGAGAGTCCCATGGACTGCCCGTCGAAGGCGTCCGTCAGGCCGTCGTGCGCGGCCACGTCGAGCGCCTGGACAGCGCCGTACGCCCAGCCCTGGCGCGAGCCCGGAAGAACATGCGGTGCCCGGGTCATGGATTCCTGGCCACCCGCGACAACGACGGCGGCATCGCCGCTGCGGATCATCCTCGCCGCGTCGATCACGGCGGTCAGCCCTGAAAGGCAGACCTTGTTGATGGTCACCGTAGGCACGTTCCAGCCGATGCCGGCGCCGATCGCGCTCTGCCGGGCCGGGTTCTGGCCGGCCCCGGCCTGAAGCACCTGGCCCATGATGACCGCGTCCACCTGGTCGGCGCGAAGGCCGCTGGCCGCGATGGCCGCCTTGATGGCGTGCGCGCCGAGTTCGACGGCGGTGAAGCTCGCCAGCTGTCCGTTGAGACGGCCCTGCGGCGTCCGGGCGCCGGACAGGATGACAACGTCATTGTTGTCTGCGGAGTTGGTCATGGTTATCTCTTCCGATCTTAATGAATGTAGGCCTAGGCTACCGTGAGCCCCGTCACCTATCCATTCAAACGCTGCGGCGGGTGCCGGAATTCCACTGCGGCACTGTGCCGCGCCAACTAGGTGCCTACGGCAACGGTGCTTGCAATAAGCTTCGAAGTGGGGTAGACACGCGTTAAGTTTTGCCGTATCGTAGATATTTGCGTCTTCCCTGTTTACCTTCAGCCTTCATATAGCGGTGGGCTTCTCCTGGCAGCTGCTCCATCAATGTGCCGTATACAACGTCACCAGCATGGGCAGACCAGGTCCCGGGTCATATAGCGGAACCGGATGGTAGCACTGCGGAGTCACTCTGCAGGGTACATAGCGGGGGAGATCTGAAAACGCCTGAAGGTCTGTGGAAGGATCCCTCTTGGTCGCCTCGAGCACCTCTAATAACGAAACCGCTAATACGGCAAGCACCGATGGTGCCACTCGCCGGCTCTCATTCGCAAAGATTCACGAACCTCTTGACGTTCCGAATCTCCTTGCCCTGCAGACGGACAGCTTCGACTGGCTGGTCGGAAACGAACGCTGGCAGGCGCGCGTAGCGAAGGCCGTCGAAGAAGGCGACCTCAGCGTCGCCACCACCTCCGGTCTTTCCGACATCTTCGAAGAGATCTCCCCGATTGAGGATTTCCAGGGCACCATGTCCCTGAGCTTCTCCGATCCGGAGTTCGCTGATCCGAAGTACACCATGGCTGAGTGCAAGGACCGGGACGCAACGTACTCGGCACCGCTGTACGTCAAGGCCGAATTCATGAACAACAACACGGGCGAAATCAAGCAGCAGACCGTGTTCATGGGTGACTTCCCGCTGATGACCGAGAAGGGCACCTTCGTCGTCAACGGCACCGAACGTGTCGTCGTCTCCCAGCTGGTCCGCTCACCGGGCGCCTACTTCGAGCGCACCGCTGACAAGACCAGCGACAAGGACATCTTCACCGCAAAGATCATCCCGTCCCGCGGTGCATGGTTCGAGCTTGAGATCGACAAGCGCGACCAGGTCGGCGTGCGCCTCGACCGCAAGCGCAAGCAGTCCGTCACCGTGCTGCTGAAGGCCCTCGGCTGGACCGAAGGCCAGATCCTCGAGGAGTTCGGCCAGTACGACTCCATGCGCGCCACGCTGGAGAAGGACGCCACCGAAACCCGCGAAGACGCCCTGCTGGACATCTACCGCAAGCTGCGACCGGGCGAGCCGCCCACCGTCGAGGCTGCCCAGTCCCTGCTGGACAACCTGTACTTCAACTCCAAGCGCTACGATCTGGCCAAGGTTGGCCGTTACAAGATCAACCGCAAGCTTGGCATCGACCGCTCCCTTGGCGACAAGGAAGCTTCGGTCCTGCACGTTGAAGACATCGTCGCCATGATCAAGTTCCTGGTTGCGCTGCACGCCGGTGAGAAGACCCTCACGGGCAAGCGCGATGGCCAGGACCACGAGCTGCGCGTCGAGATCGACGACATCGACCACTTCGGCAACCGCCGCATCCGCGCCGTTGGCGAGCTCATCGAGAACCAGGTCCGCACCGGCCTGTCCCGCATGGAGCGCGTCGTCCGCGAGCGTATGACCACCCAGGACGTCGAAGCGATCACGCCGCAGACCCTGATCAACATCCGCCCGGTTGTGGCAGCGATCAAGGAGTTCTTCGGAACGTCCCAGCTGTCGCAGTTCATGGACCAGAACAACCCGCTCTCGGGTCTCACCCACAAGCGCCGTCTGTCTGCGCTTGGCCCCGGTGGTCTGTCCCGTGACCGTGCAGGCATGGAAGTCCGAGACGTTCACCCGTCCCACTACGGACGTATGTGCCCCATCGAAACCCCTGAAGGCCCGAACATTGGTCTGATCGGTTCGCTGGCTTCCTACGGCCGCATCAACCCGTTCGGTTTCATCGAGACTCCTTACCGTCTCGTCGCCGAAGGCGTCGTGTCCGACGAGGTCCAGTACCTGACGGCCGACGACGAAGCAGAGGTCCTGATCGCTCAGGCCAACGCTCCGCTGGACGAGAACAAGAAGTTCGCCGAAGAGACCGTCCTGGTCCGCGCCCGTGGTGGTGGAGGCGAGCCTGTGCTGGTTCCCGCCGGCGAGGTCGAGTTCATGGACGTTTCCCCGCGCCAGATGGTGTCCGTGGCTACTGCCTTGATCCCGTTCCTCGAGCATGACGATGCTAACCGCGCACTCATGGGTGCCAACATGCAGCGCCAGGCCGTGCCGCTGGTCCGTTCCGAGGCGCCGTTCGTCGGTACCGGCATGGAGCGCGCCGCTGCAGTCGACGCCGGCGACGTCACCATCGCGAAAAAGGCCGGTGTGGTCACCGAGGTGTCCGCCGAGCTCGTCATCATGCTCAACGACGACGGTACGGAAACCAACTACCGCATCAACAAGTTCGCCCGCTCCAACCAGGGCAACTGCTACAACAACCGCGTTCTGGTGAGCGAAGGCCAGCGCCTGGAGGTCGGCGGCATCATCGCTGACGGCCCGGCAACGGACCAGGGCGAACTGGCCCTCGGTAAGAACCTGCTCGTGGCATTCATGTCATGGGAAGGCCACAACTTCGAGGACGCCATCATCCTCTCGCAGCGCATTGTTGCCGAGGACGTTCTTTCCTCCATCCACATCGAGGAGCACGAGATCGATGCCCGCGACACCAAGCTTGGTGCCGAGGAAATCACCCGTGACATCCCCAACGTGTCCGAGGAAGTCCTGGCGGGCCTGGACGAGCGCGGCATCATCCACATCGGTGCAGAGGTTGAAGCCGGCGACATCCTGGTCGGAAAGGTCACCCCGAAGGGTGAAACCGAGCTGACCCCGGAGGAGCGCCTGCTGCGCGCCATCTTCGGCGAGAAATCCCGCGAAGTCCGCGATACTTCCCTGAAGGTGCCCCACGGCGAGTCCGGCACCGTCATCGGCGTCCGCGTCTTCGACCGCGACAACGACGACGAGCTGCCCCCGGGCGTGAACCAGCTGGTCCGCGTCTACGTGGCCGCCAAGCGCAAGATCACCGACGGCGACAAGCTCGCCGGCCGCCACGGCAACAAGGGTGTTATCTCCAAGATCCTCCCGATCGAGGACATGCCCTTCCTTGCCGACGGTACCCCCGTTGATATCGTCCTGAACCCGCTGGGTGTCCCGGGCCGTATGAACGTCGGTCAGGTGCTGGAAACGCACCTCGGCTGGGTTGCCAAGACCGGCTGGAAGATCGAAGGCGAGCCCGAGTGGGCCAAGCAGCTGCCGAACCTGCCGCGCGAGAGTGGCCAGACCACTGTTGCAACGCCGGTCTTCGACGGTGCCCGCGAAGAGGAAATCACGGGCCTGCTGGACTCCACCAACGTGACCCGCGATGGTGAGCGCCTGATCAACTCCTCGGGCAAGACCCGCCTGTTTGACGGCCGCTCCGGCGAGCCGTTCCCGGATCCGATCTCGGTCGGCTACATGTACATCCTGAAGCTCCACCACCTGGTGGACGACAAGATCCACGCGCGCTCCACCGGCCCGTACTCCATGATCACGCAGCAGCCGCTGGGTGGTAAGGCACAGTTCGGTGGCCAGCGCTTCGGTGAAATGGAAGTGTGGGCGCTCGAAGCTTACGGCGCCGCCTACACGCTCCAGGAGCTCCTCACGATCAAGTCGGATGATATCCACGGTCGTGTGAAGGTCTACGAAGCCATCGTCAAGGGCGAGAACATCCCGGAGCCGGGCGTTCCTGAGTCCTTCAAGGTCTTGATCAAGGAAATGCAGTCGCTGTGCCTGAACGTGGAAGTGCTTTCCACAGACGGAACCACGATTGAAATGCGTGACTCTGATGACGCAGTCTTCACGGCTGCGGAAGAACTGGGCATCGATCTGTCTCGTGCAGAGCCCAGTTCCGTAGAAGAGGTTTAGTGAGGTCCGACGGCGGGTGACCACCCGCCGTCGGCTCCTCCCTCCCTTTTCCCGTAACCCAAGACTTCAGAATTTAGAGAACAAGAGAGAACAGGGACCATATGTCCAGCGAATCCTCCTTCGGCCTCATGCAGATCGGCCTCGCCACCGCGGAAGACATCCGTGGCTGGTCGTACGGCGAGGTTAAGAAGCCGGAAACCATCAACTACCGCACGCTCAAGCCCGAGAAGGACGGCCTCTTCTGCGAGAAGATCTTCGGCCCCTCCCGTGACTGGGAATGCTACTGCGGCAAGTACAAGCGCGTGCGCTTCAAGGGCATCATCTGTGAGCGGTGTGGCGTTGAGGTCACCCGTGCCAAGGTGCGCCGTGAGCGCATGGGCCACATCGAACTGGCTGCGCCCGTAACCCACATCTGGTACTTCAAGGGCGTTCCCTCCCGTCTGGGCTACCTCCTTGACCTGGCACCGAAGGACCTCGAAAAGGTCATCTACTTCGCTGCCTACATGATCACGAGCGTCGACGCCGACAGCCGCCACGAAGAACTGCCCAACCTGCAGGTTGAGCACGACATCGAGAAGAAGCAGCTGATCGACAACCGCGACTCCGACATCGCCACGATCGCCCGCGACCTCGAGAACGAGCTTGCCCGCCTCGAAGGCGAAGGCGCCAAGGCTGCCGACAAGAAGAAGGCCCGCGACTCCGCCGACCGCCAGATGGCGAACGTGCGCAAGCGTGCCGACGCCGAGATCGAGCGCCTCGAGCAGGTCTGGGACCGCTTCAAGAACCTGAAGGTCGCTGACCTCGAAGGCGACGAAGGCCTCTACCGCGAGCTGCGCGACCGCTACGGCATGTACTTCGAAGGCTCCATGGGTGCCGAAGCCATCAAGAAGCGTCTTGAGAACTTCGACATGCAGGCCGAGTCTGACCAGCTGCGCGACATCATCGCCAACGGCAAGGGCCAGCGCAAGACCCGTGCCCTCAAGCGCCTGAAGGTTGTCAACGCGTTCCTGACCACCAACAACAGCCCCCTGGGCATGGTGCTGGACGCCGTCCCGGTGATCCCGCCGGAACTGCGCCCGATGGTCCAGCTGGACGGTGGCCGCTTCGCGACCTCCGACCTCAACGACCTCTACCGCCGCGTGATCAACCGCAACAACCGTCTCAAGCGACTGCTTGACCTGGGTGCCCCGGAGATCATCGTCAACAACGAGAAGCGCATGCTTCAGGAAGCCGTTGACAGCCTCTTCGACAACGGCCGCCGTGGCCGTCCGGTCACCGGACCGGGCAACCGTCCGCTGAAGTCCCTGAGCGACATGCTCAAGGGCAAGCAGGGACGTTTCCGCCAGAACCTCCTCGGCAAGCGCGTTGACTACTCCGGCCGTTCGGTCATCGTCGTCGGCCCGCAGCTGAAGCTGCACCAGTGTGGCCTGCCCAAGCAGATGGCCCTGGAGCTCTTCAAGCCGTTCGTGATGAAGCGCCTGGTTGACCTCAACCACGCGCAGAATATCAAGTCAGCCAAGCGCATGGTTGAGCGTTACCGTCCGCAGGTCTGGGACGTCCTCGAAGAGATCATCACCGAACACCCGGTGCTGCTGAACCGTGCACCTACCCTGCACCGCCTCGGCATCCAGGCGTTCGAGCCGCAGCTCGTTGAAGGCAAGGCCATCCAGCTTCACCCGCTGGTCTGTGGCGCCTTCAACGCCGACTTCGACGGCGACCAGATGGCAGTCCACCTGCCGCTGAGCCCCGAAGCGCAGGCTGAGGCACGCATCCTGATGCTCTCCTCGAACAACATCCTGAAGCCGTCCGACGGCCGTCCGGTCACCCTGCCTTCGCAGGATATGATCATCGGCCTCTACCACCTGACCACCAAGCGTGTCGGTTCAGCTGGCGAAGGCCGGATCTTCGCTTCGGTGTCGGAAGCCATCATGGCCTACGACCTGCACGAGCTGCACCTGAACTCCAAGGTCAAAATCCGGCTTGAGGGCTTTGTCCCTTACGCCGGCTGGGAAGCTCCGGAAGACTGGGAGCAGGGTCAGACCGCGCTGGTTGAGACTTCGCTCGGCCAGGTTCTCTTCAACGAGACCCTGCCCGAGGACTACCCGTGGGTTGAGGATGTTGCAGACAAGGGCGAACTGTCCCGGATCGTCAACGACCTTGCCGAGCGCTACCCGAAGGTGGTCACAGCCGCAACGCTGGACAACCTGAAGGATGCCGGATTCTACTGGGCAACCCGTTCAGGCGTGACCGTGGCTATCTCCGACATTGAGGTACCCAAGGACAAACCGGTGATCCTCGCCGGATACGAGACCATGGCTGCCAAGATCCAGGGCCAGTACGACAAGGGCCTGATCGACGACGACGAGCGTCGCCAGGAACTGATCGAGATCTGGAACAAGGCGACCAACGAGATTGCCCAGGCAATGCGCGACAGCCTGTCGCCGATGAACACCATCAACCGCATGGTGTCCTCCGGTGCACGTGGTAACTGGATGCAGGTCCGTCAGATCGCGGGTATCCGTGGCCTGGTGGCCAACCCGAAGGGTGAAATCATCCCGCGTCCGATCAAGTCCTCGTACCGCGAGGGCCTGTCGGTGCTGGAATACTTCATCGCCACGCACGGTGCCCGTAAGGGTCTGGCTGACACCGCCCTGCGTACCGCCAACTCGGGTTACCTGACCCGTCGTCTGGTGGACGTTTCGCAGGACGTCATCGTCCGCGAAGAGGACTGCGGGACCGAGCGCGGCCTCGTGACCCCGATCGCCGTCGTCGATGCCAACGGTGAACTCGTCCTGGACGAGAACGTCGAGAACAGCGCCTACGCCCGTACGCTGGCCGTGGACGTCGTTGACTCCAAGGGCAACATCCTGGCAGCCGGCGGCACCGACTGCGGTGACGTCGTGATCGCCGAGCTGTTCGCAGCCGGCATCACCGAGGTCAAGGTCCGCTCTGTACTCACCTGTGAGTCCAGCGTCGGCACCTGCGCGCTGTGCTACGGCCGTTCGCTGGCCACGGGCAAGACCGTCGACATCGGCGAGGCTGTTGGCATCATCGCCGCGCAGTCCATCGGTGAGCCGGGCACCCAGCTGACCATGCGTACGTTCCACACCGGTGGTGCTGTTTCCGCCAGCGGTGGAGACGACATCACCCAGGGTCTGCCCCGTATCCAGGAGCTCTTCGAAGCCCGTACTCCGAAGGGTGTGGCACCGATTGCGGAAGCAGCCGGACGCATCACCATCGAAGAGTCCGAGCGCCAGATGCGTCTGGTCATCACTCCGGACGACGGTTCCGAAGAGATCGCGTACCCGGTACTGCGCCGTTCACGTCTCCTGATCGAAGACGGCCAGCACGTCACGGTGGGCCAGAAGCTCATCAACGGTCCGGTCGACCCGAAGCAGGTCCTGCGCATCATGGGCCCGCGTGCCGCACAGAAGTTCCTCGTGGACGAAGTGCAGGGCGTGTACCGCAGCCAGGGCATCGGCATCCACGACAAGCACGTGGAGGTCATCGTCCGCCAGATGCTGCGCCGCGTCACGGTCATCGAATCCGGCGAATCGGACCTGCTCCCCGGTGAGCTGGCCGAGCGCAGCCGCTTCGAGGATGCCAACCGCCGCGTTGTGTCCGAGGGCAAGACTCCGGCTTCCGGACGTCCTGAGCTCATGGGCATCACCAAGGCCTCCCTGGCCACCGAGTCCTGGCTGTCCGCAGCTTCCTTCCAGGAGACCACCCGCGTCCTGACGCAGGCGGCCATGGAAGGCAAGAGCGATCCGCTGCTCGGCCTCAAGGAGAACGTCATCATCGGTAAGCTGATCCCGGCCGGCACGGGTCTCCCGCGCTACACCGAGGTCACGGTGGAACCGACTGAAGAAGCAAAGGCCAACCTGTTCACCGGCCCCAGCGCGTTCAGCGACTTCTCCTACGACACCCTGGGCGGCGACGGAGCTCCCGAGTTCCACGCCATCCCGCTGGATGACTACGACCTCGGCAACGACTTCCGGTAGCCGTTCCTGACAACGCGGGGTCACTTACGGCCCAATCCGCACCTTGGATTGGGCTCAGAGTGACCCCGCGTTGTTGTTTAAGGGCAGGGATCCCCTCCGATTAAGGCCTGGTGGGAGTCCGTGTTAGACTTGTGACCAATTGTTATTGTGGCAGTGGATGAGTGCGCCGGTACAGCCGAAAGGCCGGACCAGAGCGACGTTTCCGGTTTGCAGGGTTCTTGTGCAACGTATGCCACATTTTTGCATGCCTAGGGGACTTTTGAAGACGAAAGTCACGTCATTCCCCATGTGTGCGATCCGACTATTAAAGGCTTCGCCTCAGCTGCTCTGGAGACTTCTTCAAAGCTCGGGCGGCGGGGCAAAGCAACAGGAGAGCGGCTGTCAGAGGCCGCTCCGGATAAAACGGAGAACACGAAAGTGCCTACGATTAACCAGCTGGTCCGCAAGGGCCGCACGCCGAAGGTCAAAAAGACCAAGGCTCCCGCGCTTAACGGCAGCCCGATGCGCCGCGGTGTCTGCACCCGCGTGTACACCACGACCCCGAAGAAGCCGAACTCGGCTCTGCGTAAGGTTGCACGTGTGCGCCTTAACGGTGGCATTGAAGTAACCGCCTACATCCCCGGTGTGGGCCACAACCTCCAGGAGCACTCCATTGTGCTCGTTCGTGGTGGTCGTGTGAAGGACCTTCCCGGTGTCCGCTACAAGATCGTCCGCGGCGCCCTCGATACCCAGGGTGTCAAGAACCGTAAGCAGGCCCGCAGCCGCTACGGCGCAAAGATGGAGAAGAAGTAATATGCCTCGCAAGGGTCCGGCCCCCAAGCGGCCGCTCGTACTAGATCCCGTTTACGGCTCCCCGCTGGTCACTCAGCTGATCAACAAGGTCCTGGTTGACGGCAAGAAGTCCACCGCAGAGCGCATCGTCTACGGCGCCCTCGAAGGTGCACGCGCCAAGTCCGGTGGCGACCCCGTTGCCGCCCTCAAGAAGGCCATGGACAACGTCAAGCCTTCCCTCGAGGTCCGCTCCCGCCGTGTCGGTGGCGCAACCTACCAAGTTCCGGTTGAGGTCAAGCCGGGCCGCTCCACCGCCCTCGCCCTCCGCTGGCTGGTCGGCTACTCGAAGGCCCGCCGCGAAAAGACGATGACCGAGCGTCTCCAGAACGAAATCCTGGATGCCTCCAATGGTCTCGGTGCCGCTGTGAAGCGTCGCGAAGACACCCACAAGATGGCCGAGTCGAACAAGGCCTTCGCACACTACCGCTGGTAAAACTTCCCGTACGCCGCCGGCTCAGACGAGCCGGCGGCGAACGCGTAGTCCATCCGAAAGGGAGACACCGTGGCACAGGACGTGCTTACAGACCTTAGTAAGGTCCGCAACATCGGCATCATGGCCCACATTGATGCCGGCAAGACCACCACCACCGAGCGCATTCTGTTCTACACAGGTGTGAACCACAAGATCGGCGAAACGCACGACGGCGCGTCGACCACCGACTGGATGGAACAGGAAAAGGAACGCGGCATCACCATCACGTCTGCCGCGGTGACCTGCTTCTGGGAAAACAACCAGATCAACATCATTGACACCCCGGGCCACGTGGACTTCACGGTTGAGGTTGAGCGCTCCCTGCGCGTCCTCGACGGTGCAGTTGCCGTGTTCGACGGCAAGGAAGGCGTTGAGCCGCAGTCCGAGACCGTTTGGCGTCAGGCTGACAAGTACAACGTTCCGCGTATCTGCTTCGTCAACAAGATGGACAAGCTCGGTGCTGACTTCTACTTCACCGTAGACACGATCATCAGCCGTCTTGGCGCCAAGCCGCTGGTCATGCAGCTGCCGATCGGTGCAGAGAACGACTTCGTTGGCGTCGTCGACCTGCTCTACATGCGCGCACTCGTATGGCCCGGCGATGCCAAGGGCGATGTGACCATGGGCGCCAAATACGAGGTCCAGGAGATCCCGGCTGACCTCAAGGAAAAGGCCGAGGAGTACCGCGCAGCGCTGGTCGAGGCCGTCGCCGAGTCCTCTGAAGAACTCATGGAAAAGTACCTCGAAGGTGAAGAAATCACCGTCGATGAGCTCAAGGCCGGCATCCGCAAGATGACGATCAACTCTGAGCTGTACCCGGTCTTCTGTGGTTCCGCCTTCAAGAACCGCGGCGTCCAGCCGATGCTTGATGCAGTGGTGGACTACCTGCCGAACCCGCTCGACGTCCCGCCGATGATCGGTCACGATCCTCGCGACGAAGAGAAGGAACTGACGCGGGCGCCGTCTTCCGAGGAGCCGTTCTCGGCTCTGGCCTTCAAGATTGCTGCCCACCCGTTCTTCGGTCAGCTCACCTTCATCCGCGTGTACTCCGGTCACGTCGAGGCGGGTGCCCAGGTGGTCAACTCCACCAAGGGCAAGAAGGAGCGCATCGGCAAGCTGTTCCAGATGCACGCCAACAAGGAAATGCCCGTCGAGGGCGCTACCGCCGGCCACATCTACGCAGCGATCGGGCTGAAGGACACCACCACGGGCGACACCCTGTGCGACTCCAGCAACCAGATCGTCCTCGAGTCCATGAGCTTCCCGGAGCCCGTGATCTCTGTGGCGATCGAGCCGAACACCAAGGGTGACCAGGAGAAGCTCTCCACGGCCATCCAGAAGCTCTCCGCTGAGGACCCGACCTTCCAGGTCTCCCTCAACGAAGACACCGGCCAGACCATCATCGCCGGCATGGGCGAGCTCCACCTGGACATCCTGGTGGACCGCATGCGCCGCGAGTTCAAGGTCGAGGCGAACGTTGGCAAGCCGCAGGTTGCTTACCGCGAAACCATCAAGCGTGGTGTAGAGCGTCACGACTACACGCACAAGAAGCAGACCGGTGGTTCGGGCCAGTTCGCGAAGATCCAGATCGCGATCGCGCCGTTGGACACGTCCGAAGGCGAGCTGTACGAGTTCGAGAACAAGGTCACTGGTGGCCGTATCCCGCGCGAGTACATCCCGTCCGTTGACGCCGGTATCCAGGATGCACTGAACGACGGCGTCCTGGCCGGCTACCCGGTTGTTGGCATCAAGGCGACGCTGATTGACGGCGCGTACCACGATGTTGACTCCTCGGAAATGGCGTTCAAGATCGCCGGCCGTATGGCTTTCAAGGAAGCCGCACGCAAGGCGAACCCCATCCTGCTCGAACCGCTGATGGATGTCGAGGTCCGCACCCCTGAGGAATACATGGGTGAAGTTATTGGTGACCTCAACTCCCGCCGTGGCCAGATGCAGTCCATGGAGGATGCCCAGGGCGTCAAGGTTATCCGTGCGCACGTCCCGCTGTCCGGCATGTTCGGCTACATCGGCGACCTGCGTTCAAAGACCCAGGGCCGCGCTGTGTACTCCATGACGTTCCACAGCTACGCGGAGGTCCCGAAGGCATTTGCCGACGAGATCATCCAGAAGAACCGCGGCGAATAGTCTTCCGACTGTCCTCGCGAGCAACTTGGGTGTGATTCCGGAAACGGAACCTCGCCCGGCGCAGACGGCCGGCCCCGGTCCTGATCGGATCTTGCCGTCTGCGCAAACAGGCTCTAGGCACTAGTATTAGTTCCTGAATCTGCAAATTTCACCAATCCAAAGCCCCCCAAGTAGACTTGCTGAAGTTTCTGCCGCGACAAGCGCGGTCGAAGGGTAAGTCATTTGAAAACGTTCTAGGAGGAACCTGTGGCAAAGGCAAAGTTCGAGCGGACTAAGCCGCACGTTAACATCGGTACCATTGGTCACGTTGACCACGGTAAGACGACGTTGACGGCCGCCATTTCCAAGGTGCTGTACGACAAGTACCCGACTCTCAACGAGCAGCGCGACTTCGCGTCTATTGACTCTGCTCCCGAAGAGCGTCAGCGCGGCATTACCATCAACATTTCCCACGTTGAGTACCAGACCGAGAAGCGCCACTACGCACACGTAGACGCTCCGGGTCACGCTGACTACATCAAGAACATGATCACCGGTGCTGCACAGATGGACGGTGCAATCCTCGTGGTTGCCGCCACTGACGGCCCGATGGCTCAGACCCGCGAGCACGTTCTGCTCGCCCGCCAGGTTGGTGTTCCCTACCTGCTGGTCGCGCTGAACAAGTCCGACATGGTCGATGACGAAGAGCTCCTCGACCTCGTCGAAATGGAAGTTCGTGAGCTGCTTTCGGCTCAGGGCTTCGATGGCGATGAGGCTCCGGTTGTTCGCGTTTCCGGCCTTAAGGCACTCGAAGGCGACCCGGTTTGGGTTAAGTCCGTCGAGGACCTCATGGAAGCTGTCGACAACTCCGTTCCGGACCCGGTACGTGACCGTGACAAGCCGTTCCTGATGCCGATCGAAGACGTCTTCACCATCACCGGCCGTGGCACCGTTGTAACGGGCCGCGCCGAGCGTGGAACCCTCGCCATCAACTCCGAGGTCGAGATCGTCGGTATCCGCCCGGTCCAGAAGACCACGGTTACCGGTATCGAGATGTTCCACAAGCAGCTCGACGAAGCATGGGCGGGCGAGAACTGTGGCCTCCTGCTCCGCGGTCTGAAGCGCGATGACGTAGAGCGTGGCCAGGTTGTCGTCAAGCCGGGTTCCATCACCCCGCACACCGACTTCGAGGCTAACGTCTACATCCTCTCCAAGGACGAAGGCGGACGTCACAACCCGTTCTACTCCAACTACCGCCCGCAGTTCTACTTCCGCACCACGGACGTAACCGGCGTTATCACCCTGCCGGAAGGCACGGAAATGGTTATGCCTGGCGACAACACTGAGATGACCGTTGCGCTCATCCAGCCCATCGCCATGGAAGAGGGCCTCGGCTTCGCTATCCGCGAAGGCGGCCGCACCGTTGGTTCGGGACGCGTCACCAAGATCATCAAGTAGTCCTTGCTGATCATGGATCAGAGGGCCCGGTAACGGCCTGACGGATCTTCTAAACAGCCCCGCTGCTAGTGCAGCGGGGCTGTTTTTTGCTATCCTTTATCCATTCATTGGATTAATTGCTGCCGGGGCGTTGCGCCGCCAGCAGTGGTCGGAAGGCGGCGGCATGTGGACCTCTACTGATGAGGCGTACAGCGCCGGCTTTAGGGCCGGCCATCTCCAAGGATGGCTGGACGCTTTGGCCAATACCGAGGCAGCGACTGAACCGGCAGCGGGTGAACCGGCCGCGACTGAACCGGCAGCGGGTGAACCGGACCGGCCGGCCTCGCTCGCTGCGCCTCCCTCGCCCGCCAGCCAGCCGCGGCCGCCGGCAGCCGGGC
This sequence comes from Arthrobacter sp. P1_B11, assembly GCF_056406715.1. Taxonomy (NCBI): domain Bacteria; kingdom Bacillati; phylum Actinomycetota; class Actinomycetes; order Micrococcales; family Micrococcaceae; genus Arthrobacter; species Arthrobacter sp. P1_B11. The sequence continues at coordinate 62,418 of NZ_JBFTZQ010000017.1, read as the reverse complement.
CGGTGAGGCGGCCGGCTCCGTTGGGACCGGCAACCGCTCCGGTGTACGCTTCCGTCCCTCCCCGTGTGGAGGCAGAACTCCGTGCGGAGCGGGACATGGCGCGGGCCAAACGTGAGCGGCAGAATATCAATGTCACGCTCTACGTCGCCAGTTTGCTCCTGGTCGCCGCCGGTGCGCTCTTTGTTGGCACGGGGCTTCCCGTGCCACTTCGGTTTGCCGGCGTGTGCACCATCACCGCGCTGTTTTATGCTGCGGGACTGATGCTCCATGCGAGGGCGCCGCGGCTGAGGCCTGCCGCCGTTGCCTTCTCGGGCACCGGGCTGGCACTGATTCCCGTGACAGGCCTCGCCATGTACAGCCTTGCCCTCCACGATGCTCCGCTTGCATGGCTGGCTACATCGGCCGTCGGCACCGCAGCATACGTCGTGGCCGCCGTCCGGCTCGAGAGCCGGGTCCTCGTCTATCTTTCACTGAGCTTCGTTGCGTCCACTGCCTGGTCCGGGGTGTCCGTCCTGGGTGGGGCGCTCATCTGGTACTTCACTGCACTGATCGGGGTGGCGGTTTTCTTCACTGTCCTGGCCATACTGAAGCCACGGTGGCTGCCGCCCCTGTACGTCAGGCCGCTTGCCCAGTTGCATCCGTTCATCGTTCCCGCTGTTGCGGTGGCTGCCACGTTGGTTCCGCTGATGCTCGGACGCGGTGACTACGCCCGGATCATGGCGATGTGCGGATGCTATTTCGCGGTGACGTCCGTGGCCCCCGGGTCGCAGCTCCGTTCGCTCCAGTTTCTGGCTGCCCGGGCGAGCCTGACGGTGGCGGCGTCAGTGGCCGTCTGGAACCTGAGCGGGCGGGGGAGTGCCGCCCTTGCCGCGGCGGCCGTGCTGCTGGCCATCCAGGCCCTTGTGTCGGTCGTGGGTAATGAGCCTCCGGACCAGGAACGCACAGCGGGCCGGCTGGGAGCCTGGCGCCTCCCGTCCCTGCTCCTTGGCGTCCTGCGCCACCGCCGGTGGAGGCTGGACGTCCTCGTTACCTTCGCCCTGGAACTGCTGCTGACGGTGGCCTACGCCGTGGCGGAGCGGCTCGACTTCCTGGCCGGGCCGCCGGTGGGCGCGGACGGCAGCCCGCTGTGGGCCCTCGCGCTGCTGGCGCTGCTGACGGGCGCGGTGCTTGCGGCCAAGCACCGCCAAGCGGCCGAGTGGGCCCCGGTTGCTGCGCTCGGCATGGCCATACTGCTGGCGGACTGGCTCGGGGCATGGACGCTGGTGGGACTGCTCGTCGCCGGAGCCGCCTTCTGGGCCGTGCGCTCCCGCCCCCGCACGGAGCCGCTGCGCCTGCATTTTGTCCTCGCAGCGCGCATCACCCTCACGGTGGCGGTGCCTGTCCTGACGGCGGCAGTCGTCGGCGAGAACGACGCACGCTTCCGGGCCGCAGCCCTGGCGCTCTGCCTTGTCCTGGTCATTCAGCAGCTGGCAACAGCTGCGATGATCCGCCTCCACGTGCCAGCGCTGACGCCGCAGATCAGCCTGGCCGTGTTCACCGTCGCGGGCGTGGGAACCATGGCTGCGCTGGTGCTCGGCGAACCCGAGCCGTTCCTCTATCCGGCGTCAGAACACTTTGGCGGCATCGCCATCGGTGCCCAGCTCATGGCATCGCTGGCCGCCGGCCTGCTGCTGTTTCGCCGATACGGGGAGGAGCCCTGGCGGCCGTCCATCGCGGAAGCCGTTCCGTTGGCCGTCTCGCTTGTTGCCGTGCCGCTTGCCTTCGGCGCAGTATCACTCACGCTGGGAAACTCCGCGTTGCTGACCGTTACGGGCTACCTGGCAGTGACTGCCGTCCGCGCCGGCAGGAAAGGCTCCAGCATTGCATCCGCGGGAACGCCAACCCAGGGACGGTACTACTCGTGGTTCAGCCGAGCCGCCGCGACCTCTCTGGTGCTGACAGTGTTCCATCAGATTCTGCGGGACAACGGCCCCATCCTCGTGGGCGGCGAGGCGCTGGCCCCGGCCACTGTCCTCGCCGTCGCACTGTCCCTCCAGCTCGCAATACCCCTGCGGGCGGCAGCCCGCGGCAGAGTACAAGACAGCCAGTTGGCAGACGCTGCCGTGCTTCTGGCGCTGCAGTCGGCCGCGATCGTATCAGCGGCGGCCACGGTCTTCGCGTCGGAAACCCCGTCGTGGCAGGCCACGTTCGCACCGCTGCTCCTGGCCGGGGGAGCCGCAGCCGCCGGCTACGTGCTGCGGACGCACCGGTGGTCTGCGGTGTTCGCTCCGGCAGTGTTGGCCCTGCTGCTGGTGCTGCGCGGGGCAAGTCTCCCCGACGTCGAAATCCTGCTGGGTGTCTTCGCGGTCTTCAGCGCAGCCATGGTGGCTGCCGTGGAGGACCGCACATCAAAGGGCGCGTACTTCGCTGCCGCCCGCATCCTTGCGGCAGCGCTGGCAGTGGTGCTCAGTCATGACGTTTCGGCCTCACCCACCGTTGTTGCTGTGACCTTCGCGCTCGTGCTCGCGGCGCAGCACGTGATCCGCTGGCTCATGCGGCACCGCCTTACGGAGGTTCCCTTCCAGCAGGCAGCCGTCTGGATCACGCTGGCCAGCCAGGCGATTCTTCCGGTCGCGTACGTAGCGCAACCATTCCGGGCGGGATTGATTGCGGACGACGGCGGCCGCTGGGTAGTGCTGTTGTCCCTGCTTCTGCTGCTGGTCTCCGCTGTCGCTGCCGGCCGGTTGCTTGCCGCCCGGGGGGCTGCCTACCTGGCTGTGTATGCGGCGCTGTTCGCGGTGGTTGCGATGGGGCCGCTTCTGCCCTTCGGGCAACTTTTTGCGGCCACTGCTTTCCTGGCAGCCCCCTTGCTGGGTCATGCAGGCGTCGCGCTGGCGCTGCTGGGGCTGTCCCTGGCCGCCACGGTAGGCGGAACACTCTTCCGGCACAGGAACGGCGGCGGCGTTGACCACTGGCTGTGGCTGGCGGCAGCCGTCTCCTTCGGCACCGCGTCAGCCATGCTGGCACCTCCGTCCGGGGACTGGATTGCCGGTGCGGCGGTGCTGGGTCTTTCGGCGGCGTGCTTTGCGGCGTCGCATGTGGAGTGCATGCCCGGGTTCTACCCGCCGGCAGTCCTGGCTGCGCTGACAGGGGCCACGATGACGGCGGACGGAATCCTCGGGGATGTTCCGGGGCTTTGGGGCTTCTACCTTCCGTGGCTGGCAGGGTGCGGAACCGCGGCCGCAGCACTCTACGTTGCCGGAAAGATTCGCGGCCACCGGCCGCACGGCCGGGAGCCGCTGGCCGAAGGATCGCCCGCCGCGGCCAGTCAGGGCGGCGACGTTCGCTTTCTTGCACTGGTCGGGGCTGCCGTCCTGGGCCTCGCCGTGGCGGGAATTGTGGGGCTGCTGTACAGCGAGACGTCGTGGGCGGGAGCAGCGCTGGTGACCATGACCGCCGTCGTGATTTGGCTGGAGGTCCCCGCTGCGGTGCGACGCCCGGCAGCAGAACTCGGGTCCTTGGCCGTGACGGCCGCCGTCCAGCGTGCGGCGCTCTTCGCCGCTCCCTCCCAGCAGCACGCGGGCTGGCTGGACGGGATCTTGCCTGGCTCCTCCTGGCCGGATACATTCTGGACGGTCCAGTGGTACGTGGTCCTCGCCTCGGTGCTTGGCGTGCTGCGGTATAGGTCGGGCCAGCCCGGCGCCGGCAAGCTGTATCTTGGCCTCGCCGCCGCTCTGGTCTCGTTGAGCGGCCTCCTGGTGATCTTCGGCGGCAATGGTGCCCAGCAACTCTGGGTGCTGGCGTTCTTTGCAGCGGTGCTGGTGGTGGGGCTGGGGTACAGCGAACGGATGCTCGTCTGGTGGGGTGCAGCGGGGGTTGGGCTGTGCATCATGTGGGCGATACGCCAGTACACCTACGTGCTGCTGGCGCTGATCGCCGTCGGCCTCATCGCGCTCGCCCTCCGGAAGCTCAGCCGCAGCAAGCCTGCCGGGACCGACTGACGGACGGACTGGCTGACTGCGTGATGTGCCCTGCTATCGTTGCTGAAAAGAGAGGTGGCACATCATGGGATGGCTTATTTTCCTGATCGTGGCTGTAATCGTTGTTGCCGGTGTGTTCTGGGCCAAGAAGCATTTCCGCAACGAGATTGACCGCGCAAAGCGCATCAACCGCGCAAACAAGAACCAGTAACCCGCGGCGGTTCCTCAGGCGAGCGCTTTCCGCGCCCGGCTGAGCGCCTGAAGCCAGTAGAAGGACTTCTTGGGGGTGCGCTTGAGCGTGTCAAAGTCCACGTGGACCAGGCCGAAACGCTGGGAGTACCCGGCCGCCCACTCGAAGTTGTCCATCAGGGTCCAGACGTAATAGCCCAGCAGTTCCACATCGTGTGCAATACCGCCGGGGGCGGTGGAAACCATGGCCTGGTGCAGATGGTGGGCCAGATAGTCGATGCGCCTGGCATCCGCGATGGGACCAGTGACGTGCTCCGGCTCCGGGAAGCTTGCGCCGCTTTCTGTGATGTACAGCGGCGGCAGCGCAGCCCCGTACCGGTCTTTGAGTTCACGCAGCAGGATTCCCAGATGCTCGGGCGCAACCGGCCAGCCGAAGCCCGTGGTGTCGTATTCCGGGAAGGCCGCCAGATGGAACGGCATGCGGGCCATGGCGTCCGCGGTTCCGGCCGGGGTGTCTGCGGGACCCTGCCCGGTGGCAACCTTCACGGGGTAGTAGTAGTTCACCCCATAGAAGTCGAGAGGCTGGCTGATGAGGCGGAGGTCGTCGTCGGACGCTTTGGTCAGGGATCTGAACCAGGGCCTGGCTGCGGCCGGAGGTTTCGGGTAGCGGCCCAGGAGGATGGGGTCGGCGTAAACCCTGTTGAGGACCAGGTCAAACACCCTCGCCAGCAGCCGGTCGGTCAGTTTCCGCGACGCCGGGCGCACGGGCGAATGCAGGTTGGTGACACCGATGCCACCGGCGACACCCGCCGCCCGGAGCGCCTGGACGGCAAGCCCGTGGCCCAGCAGTTGGTTGTGAACGGAGGGCAAGGCGTCCAACAGCAGATCCCGGCCGGGCGCGTGAACGCCCAGGGCATAGCCGTTCAGGGTCACGGACACAGGCTCGTTCAGTGTGACCCACTGCGCCACGCGGTCGCCGAGCCGTCCGCCGGCGGCCGCGGCATATTCCGCGAAGTGCTCCGCCGTGGCACGGTTCATCCAGCCCCCGCTGTGTTCGAGGGGGAGCGGAGTATCCCAGTGGTAGAGGGTGGCCATGGGGGAGATGCCGGCGGCCAGCAGCTGGTCGATCAGCCTGTCGTAAAAATCCAGGCCGTGCGAATTGATGGCGCCCCGCCCGTCGGGCTGGATCCGCGGCCAGGAAAGGGAGAAGCGGTAGGAGTCGATGCCCAGTTCCCGCATGAGGGCCACGTCTTCGGGCGCGCGGTTGTAATGGTCGCAGGCCACTGCAGGGGAGTGCCCGTCAACGATGTTCCCGGGTTTTTCGGCGAAAGCGTCCCAGCCGGACGGTCCTCGGCCGTCGGCGGCCAGGGAGCCCTCGATCTGAAACGCTGCTGCAGCCACCCCCAGGGTGAAACCGGGTCTGAGCCGCCCCGCGAGATCCTGAACCGAAGCGGTGTTTACGGCGTCAGCATTCTGCACGGCCATTCACCTATCATCCATTCGAAGATTGCCGAAGGCAATGACCGCCTGGGGAGGCCGTCACCCGCACCGAGGATGTCCGCACGCGGGCCTGACAAGGCCTGATTCGCATCCGGCAGCAAAATCCGGCATACTAGATGAGTTGTTCAAGCGCTTCTTCGCGTCCCGATCCGGATAATGCCGGGTGACAGGGTCCAGGTCGAAGTCCAAACATAACCCACTCCCCATGGAACTGCGGGCTCGCACGCTTCGAAGGTGCGACACGCCCGACCGCGGGGGTCGGTTACGTCGGCAGGTTGAGGAACCCGGATTTATCCGGATTCAGTTTGTGCGGCGGGTGGTAGTTCAGACTTCAAATGCTTCGGCAGCCACATACAACAGGTAAGTAAACAGAGCAGCATTTACTGAAAGAGAGTCAGGCGACATGGCGGGACAAAAAATCCGCATCCGGCTGAAGTCATACGACCACGAGGTCATTGACGTTTCAGCACGGAAGATCGTTGAGACGGTCACGCGCGCAGGCGCAACGGTAGTGGGCCCCGTGCCGCTGCCGACGGAGAAGAACATTTACTGCGTAATCCGCTCTCCCCACAAGTACAAGGACAGCCGCGAGCACTTTGAAATGCGCACGCACAAGCGTCTGATCGACATCATCGACCCCACGCCCAAGGCTGTTGACTCGCTTATGCGTCTCGACCTGCCGGCCGACGTGAACATCGAAATCAAGCTGTAGGGAGGTGCTGAGAGACTATGACCGCAACCCGTAACGTAAAGGGCCTGCTGGGCACGAAGCTCGGCATGACCCAGGTCTGGGACGAGAACAACAAGCTCATCCCCGTCACTGTTGTCCAGGCTGACTCGAACGTCATCACCCAGCTGCGTAACGCAGAGACTGATGGCTACGTCGCCGTTCAGATCGGCTACGGCCAGATCGATCCCCGCAAGGTCACCAAGCCGCTGGCTGGTCACTTTGAAAAGGCAGGCGTCACGCCTCGCCGCCACGTCGTCGAACTGCGCACTGCAGATGCTGACTCTTACGAGCTGGGCCAGGAGCTCTCTGTAGAGCTCTTCGAAGCCGGCCAGAAGATCGACGTTATCGGCACCACCAAGGGTAAGGGCTTCGCCGGTGTTATGAAGCGTCACGGCTTCCACGGCGTTGGAGCTTCCCACGGTGCCCACAAGAACCACCGTAAGCCCGGTTCAATCGGTGGCGCATCCACCCCGAGCCGCGTCTTCAAGGGCATGAAAATGGCCGGCCGCATGGGCGCCGTTCGTCACACCACGCTGAACCTCACTGTTCACGCGGTTGACGTCGAGAAGTCGCTGCTCCTGATCAAGGGTGCCGTCCCCGGCGCCCGCGGCCAGGTCGTACTCGTACGCACCGCCGTGAAGGGAGCCTAGTTCAATGACTAGCACTGTCAAGGTTGACCTGCCCGCAGAGATCTTCGACGTACAGACCAACGTGCCGCTGCTGCACCAGGTCGTCGTTGCACAGCTCGCTGCTGCTCGCCAGGGTACCCACAAGACCAAGACCCGCGCCGAAGTTTCCGGTGCAGGCCGCAAGCCGTTCAAGCAGAAGGGTACCGGCCGCGCCCGTCAGGGTTCCATCCGTGCTCCTCACATGACCGGCGGTGGCGTTGTCCACGGTCCGACTCCTCGCGACTACAGCCAGCGCACCCCCAAGAAGATGATTGCTGCTGCACTTCGCGGCGCACTGTCTGACCGCGCCCGTAACGGACGCATCCACGTCATTGCTGACCTGGTCGCCGGCTCCACGCCGTCCTCCAAGGAAGCACTGGCAACGCTGCGCGGCGTCTCCGAGCGCAAGAACCTGCTCGTTGTCATTGAGCGCGCCAACGATGTTGCTGCACTGTCCGTGCGCAACCTCGAGGAAGTTCACGTTCTGTACGCAGACCAGCTGAACACCTACGACGTTCTCGTTTCTGACGACGTAGTCTTCACCAAGGCTGCCTATGAAGCATTCGTTGCTGACAAGGCTGCAAAGAACGAGGAGGATGCCAAGTGAGCGCAGCCACCATCAAAGACCCGCGCGACGTCGTGCTTGCACCCGTTGTTTCGGAAAAGAGCTACGGCCTGATCGATGAGGGCAAGTACACCTTCCTGGTGGACCCCCGCTCGAACAAGACCGAGATCAAGCTGGCCGTGGAGAAAATTTTCTCCGTCAAGGTCGAATCGATCAACACCATCAACCGTGCCGGTAAGCGCAAGCGCACCAAATTCGGATGGGGTATCCGCAAGAACACCAAGCGTGCGATTGTCACCCTCAAAGAAGGCACTATCGACATCTTCGGCGGTCCGCTCGCGTAGCGGAGACCACTTTAACGAGGAAATAAATTATGGGAATCCGTAAATACAAGCCGACTACCCCGGGCCGTCGCGGCTCGAGCGTAGCTGACTTCACCGAAATCACGCGGTCGACGCCGGAAAAGTCGTTGGTACGTCCGCTGCCCAAAAAGGGTGGCCGTAACAACTCCGGCAAGATCACAACCCGTCACAAGGGTGGTGGACACAAGCGCCAGTACCGTCTGATCGACTTCCGTCGCCACGACAAGGACGGCGTCAACGCCCGCGTTGCCGAAATCGAGTACGATCCGAACCGCACGGCTCGCATCGCCCTCCTGCACTACGTTGATGGCACCAAGCGTTACATCATCGCTCCGAACAAGCTCTCCCAGGGTGACTTCGTAGAGGCCGGTGCCGACGCTGATATCAAGCCCGGCAACAACCTGCCCCTGCGCAACATCCCTGTGGGTACCGTTATCCACGCAGTTGAACTGCGCCCGGGTGGCGGCGCCAAGATGGCACGTTCCGCTGGAGCTTCTGTTCAGCTCGTCGCCAAGGAAGGCCGTTTCGCCCAGCTGCGTCTGCCTTCCGGTGAAATCCGCAACGTTGATGTGCGCTGCCGCGCAACCATCGGCGAGGTCGGCAACGCCGAACAGTCGAACATCAACTGGGGCAAGGCCGGCCGTATGCGCTGGAAGGGCGTCCGCCCGACCGTCCGTGGTGTCGCCATGAACCCGGTTGACCACCCGCACGGTGGTGGCGAGGGTAAGACGTCCGGTGGACGTCACCCCGTCAACCCGAACGGTAAGCGTGAGGGCCGCACCCGCCGCCCGAACAAAGAGAGCGACAAGCTTATTGTGCGTCGTCGTCGTACTGGCAAGAACAAGCGATAGGAGCCTGGACACATGCCACGCAGCCTGAAAAAAGGTCCTTTCGTTGACCAGCACCTCTTTGTGAAGGTGGACAGGGAAAACGAAAAGGGCACCAAGAACGTCATCAAGACCTGGTCCCGCCGCTCGATGATCATCCCCGACATGCTCGGGCACACGATCGCCGTGCACGACGGACGCAAGCACATTCCGGTGTTTGTCACCGAGTCGATGGTCGGGCACAAGCTCGGCGAATTCGCTCCCACGCGGACATTCCGCGGCCATGTCAAGGACGACCGTAAGGGCAAGCGCCGCTAGGCGCCTGCACTTACGTCAAAGACGAGAGAAGGAAAGCAATGGAAGCCAAGGCAATTGCGCGTCACATCCGCGTAACGCCTATGAAGGCCCGGCGCGTCGTCAACCTTGTTCGTGGTAAGCAAGCGAACGAGGCTCTGGCAATTCTGAAGTTTGCCCCCCAGGCAGCTTCAGAGCCGGTATTCAAGGTAGTTCAGTCGGCAATCTCGAACGCCCGGGTCCTCGCGGACCGCGACGGTGTTGCGTTTGACGAAGGTGACCTCATCATCAGCGAAGCGTTTGTTGATGAAGGCCCGACCATGAAGCGGTTCCAGCCGCGTGCTCAGGGTCGTGCATTTCAGATCAAGAAGCGCACGAGCCACATCACCGTGGTAGTCGCTACCCCGGAGAAAGAGGAGGCTCGCTAAGTGGGACAGAAAGTTAACCCGCACGGGTTCCGACTCGGCATCACCACCGATCACGTATCGCACTGGTTTGCTGACAGCACCAAGGCTGGCCAGCGGTACAAGGACTTCGTTCGCGAAGACATCCGTATCCGCCAGCTCATGTCCACGGGCATGGAGCGCGCCGGTATCGCCAAGGTCGAAATCGAGCGCACCCGCGACCGTGTCCGCGTGGATATCCACACGGCACGTCCGGGCATCGTTATCGGCCGCCGCGGCGCAGAAGCAGACCGCATCCGCGGCGAGCTCGAAAAGCTCACCGGCAAGCAGGTCCAGCTGAACATCCTCGAGGTCAAGAACCCCGAGATGGAAGCCCAGCTTGTTGCCCAGGGCGTTGCTGAGCAGCTGACTTCCCGTGTGGCTTTCCGCCGTGCGATGAAGAAGGCCATGCAGTCCGCACAGCGTGCCGGTGCCAAGGGTATCCGTATCGCTTGCTCCGGCCGTCTGGGTGGCGCAGAAATGTCCCGCTCGGAGTTCTACCGCGAAGGCCGTGTGCCCCTGCACACCCTCCGCGCGAACATCGACTACGGCTTCTACGAAGCCAAGACCACCTTCGGCCGCATCGGCGTGAAGGTCTGGATCTACAAGGGTGACGTCACGTCCAAGGAACTGGCTCAGCAGGCAGCTGCTGCTCCGTCCCGTGGACGCGGTGCCAGCGACCGTCCGGGCCGCCCGGGTGGCGCTGACCGTGGTGACCGCCGCCGTCGTACCGACCGTCCGGCAGCCGAAGCAGCTCCTGCTGCTGCAGCTCCGGCAGCCGATGCCGCTTCTGCCGCACCGGCACAGGCAGCAGAAGGAGGACAGGCTTAAATGCTTATCCCACGTCGAGTCAAGCACCGTAAGCAGCACCACCCGGGTCGTTCCGGCGCTGCTACGGGCGGCACCAAGGTCTCCTTCGGTGAGTACGGCATCCAGGCCCTGAGCCCGGCTTACGTAACGAACCGTCAGATCGAGTCTGCCCGTATTGCGATGACCCGCCACATCAAGCGTGGCGGTAAGGTCTGGATCAACATCTACCCGGACCGTCCCCTGACGAAGAAGCCGGCCGAAACCCGCATGGGTTCCGGTAAGGGTTCTCCGGAATGGTGGGTCGCAAACGTCAAGCCGGGCCGGGTTCTCTTTGAGATCTCCGGTGTCGAAGAATCGGTTGCTCGCGAGGCACTGCGCCTGGCAATCCACAAGCTCCCGTTGAAGGCACGCATTCTGCGTCGCGAAGGTGGTGAATAGAAATGGCAGTAGGATCCAAGGAACTTGCATCCGCACAGCTGGACGGTTTCGACAACGAGCGTCTCGTTGAAGAACTCCGTAAGGCTAAGGAAGAGCTGTTCAACCTGCGTTTCCAGTCCGCCACCGGTCAGCTGGAGAACCACGGTCGTCTGCGCGCGGTAAAGAAGGACATCGCACGCATCTACACCGTTCTCCGTGAACGCGAGCTGGGCATTCGTGCCGAGGTTGCCGCGCCTGTTGCGGAAGCCAAGGAAGAAAAGAAGTCCAAGAAGTCCGCAGCGAAGAAGGCCGAAACGCCGGCCGAAGCTGAGACTGAGGAGGACGCCAAGTGAGTGAAAAGGACGAGAACGTGACGGAAACTGTTTCCGCTGCAGCTACGGCTGCTGAGCGCGGTGACCGTAAGACGAAGCGCGGCTACGTGGTCTCGGACAAGATGGAAAAGACCATCGTTGTCCAGGTTGAAGACCGCGTGAAGCACGCCCTTTACGGCAAGGTCATCCGCCGCACCTCGAAGATCAAGGCTCACGACGAAGAGAACACCGCCGGCATCGGCGACCTCGTTCTCCTCGCCGAGACCCGCCCGCTGTCCGCTAGCAAGCGGTGGCGCCTGGTTGAGATCCTCGAAAAGGCCAAGTAACACCTGCAGCTCTCGCCGTAACCGGTGAGGTTTGTCCGGAAACCCCCGTTCCCTTTGGGAGCGGGGGTTTTCCGCGTTTTGGCTGGCGGCAGGCACCGGCCGCCGCCGTCGTCGGTTTAACGGAACCGGCTTAACGGGAGGGCAGCTGCTGTGATATGGGGCTGGGCCCGAAATGTGCTAAGATTTTGAGTTTGTATGGCGCCTTCTGTGCGCCGTCATCAAACCTCGTAAACAATCGTGCCACGGCATAGTGCCCCCTTGCGCTTGGACTGCGTCCGAATCCGCTTGGGAAGCAAATGTTTTTGGCACGGGCGTTTAGGCCTGGTCTGGCAAAATCCAGGCAGGTCAAGAGACACCCCGATCAACCGTTCCGCAAGGCTCATTCCGTAGGAAGATTTTCGGTCTGAGAACCGGCGCGACGCAAGGAGTAAATAGTGATTCAGCAGGAGTCGCGACTCAAGGTCGCCGACAACACGGGTGCTAAGGAAATCCTTACCATTCGCGTTCTCGGTGGATCTGGCCGTCGCTACGCAGGCATTGGCGACGTTATCGTCGCTACCGTCAAGGACGCAATTCCGGGCGGCAACGTAAAGAAGGGCGACGTCGTCAAGGCTGTCATCGTCCGTACCAAGAAGGAACGCCGCCGTGCGGATGGTTCCTATATCAAGTTTGACGAGAACGCGGCCGTGATTCTGAAGGCTGACGGTGACCCTCGCGGTACCCGCATCTTCGGACCGGTTGGTCGTGAACTTCGCGACAAGAAGTTCATGAAGATCGTTTCTCTGGCTCCGGAGGTGCTCTAGTCCATGGCTAAGATCAAAAAGGGTGACCTGGTTCAGGTCATCACTGGCGCCAAGGCTGAGCGCGGCGGCGACCGTGGCAAGCAGGGCAAGGTTCTGCGCGTATTCCCGGAGACCAACCGCGTGTTGGTTGAAGGCATTAACCGCGTAACCAAGCACACCAAGGTCGGTCAGTCGCAGCGCGGCACCAAGACCGGTGGCATCGAGGTCGTAGAAGCTTCGGTCCACATCTCCAACGTGGCTCTGGTTGACCCGTCCACCAAGAAGCCCACTCGCGTAGGTTTCCGCACCGAGACCGTTGAGCGCAATGGCGTGAAGCGTGAAGTGCGCGTACGCGTGGCAAAGAGCTCAGGGAAGGACATCTAATGACTGAGACTCTCGAGACTCCGGCAAGCAAGATCGTTCCTCGTCTGAAGACCAAGTACGCCGATTCCATCAAGAGCACGCTTCTTGAGGAATTCAAGTACGAGAACGTTAACCAGGTTCCCCGTCTGGTCAAGGTTGTTGTGAACATGGGTGTTGGAGATGCCGCCAAGGACTCCAAGCTGATCGACGGCGCTGTCCGCGACCTCACCCTGATCACCGGCCAGAAGCCGCAGGTAACCAAGGCCCGCAAGTCGATCGCACAGTTCAAGCTGCGCGAAGGCATGCCCATCGGTGCACACGCAACCCTGCGTGGCGACCGCATGTGGGAATTCGTGGATCGTCTGGTCACGCTGGCTCTGCCGCGTATCCGTGACTTCCGCGGCCTCAGCGGCAAGCAGTTTGATGGCAACGGCAACTACACCTTCGGTCTGACCGAACAGGTTATGTTCCACGAGATCGACCAGGATTCCATCGACCGCGTTCGCGGTATGGACATCACGGTTGTGACCACTGCCAAGACCGACGACGAAGGCCGCGCGCTGCTCAAGGCGCTTGGTTTCCCGTTCAAAACCGAAGCTTAATTAGCTACGTAAAAGGTCCGGCTGCACTGATCCTGAGGGATCAGCGCGAAGGAAACCGTTACGAGGAAGGGCAAGAGCCCAAATGACAATGACAGATCCTGTCGCAGACATGCTTACGCGTCTGCGCAATGCAAACTCGGCGTACCACGAATCCGTGACTATGCCGTACAGCAAGCTCAAGGCACGCGTTGCTGACATCCTGAAGGCCGAAGGTTACATCGCCTCCTGGAAAGAAGAAGACGCTGAAGTCGGCAAGAAGCTGACCATCGAGCTCAAGTTCGGTCCGAACCGCGAGCGTTCAATCGCCGGTGTTCGTCGTATTTCCAAGCCGGGACTGCGCGTTTACGCAAAGTCCACCAACCTGCCGCACGTGCTCGGTGGCCTGGGTGTCGCAATCCTGTCCACCTCTTCCGGCCTCTTGACTGACAAGCAGGCCGGCAAGAAGGGCGTGGGCGGCGAAGTCCTCGCTTACGTCTGGTAACGGGAAAGGAAGAGAATAATGTCACGTATTGGACGTCTCCCCATCACCGTTCCTGCCGGCGTTGAGGTCAAGGTTGACGGCTCTGTCGTCAGCGTCAAGGGTTCCAAAGGCGAGCTGAGCCACACTGTGGCCAGCCCGATCGAGGTCTCCCTGGTCGAAAGCACCCTGACTGTCGCCCGCCCGAACGACGAGCGCGCCTCCCGTTCACTGCACGGCCTGACCCGCACCCTGATCGCCAACATGATCCAGGGTGTCACCGCAGGCTACGAGAAGAAGCTTGAGATTGTCGGTACCGGTTACCGCGTCCAGGCAAAGGGTTCTGACCTGGAGTTCGCTCTGGGCTACAGCCACCCGGTTAACGTCTCGGCACCGAACGGCATCACCTTTGCAGTTGAGACCCCGACCAAGCTCTCTGTTTCAGGTATCAACAAGCAGCAGGTCGGCGAGGTTGCTGCCAACATTCGCAAGCTGCGGAAGCCGGACCCCTATAAGGGCAAGGGCATTCGCTACGCCGGCGAAGTCATCCGCCGCAAGGTCGGAAAGGCTGGTAAGTAACCATGGCCATCGCAATTAATAAGAAGCGTACGAACAAGAGCAAGTCTGCTTCACGCAGCCGCCGCCAGCTTCGTATCCGCAAGCGCATCTCCGGAACGGCTGTGCGTCCTCGCCTGGTCGTCAACCGCTCCGCACGCCACGTATTCGTCCAGGTTGTCGATGACACCAAGGGCCTGACCGTAGCGAGCGCGTCCACACTTGAAGCCGACCTTCGTGCATTCGACGGTGACAAGACTGCCAAGGCCAAGCGCGTTGGCGAGCTCGTAGCCGAGCGTGCCAAGGCTGCCGGAATCGAAGCTGTTGTCTTCGACCGCGGTGGTAACAAGTACCACGGCCGGATCGCCGCCGTCGCTGACGGTGCACGTGAAGGTGGGCTGTCACTGTGACGGAAGCAAACAAGGAAAAGGACACTGTGTCTGCAGATCAGAAGGCACCTGTTGCCGTAGCTGCTGAGGCCACTGAGACCACTGCCCCCGCAGCTGCCGATGACCGCCGTGGTGGCGCTCGTCGTGGCGAGCGTGGCGACCGTGGCCAGGGCCGCGGCGACCGTGGTGGCCGTGGCGGCCGCGACGGTGGCCGCGAAGCCGAGAAAAGCCAGTTCGTAGAGCGCGTTGTTACCATCAACCGCGTTTCCAAGGTCGTCAAGGGTGGTCGTCGCTTCAGCTTCACCGCACTGGTCGTCGTCGGTGACGGTAACGGTATGGTCGGCGTTGGCTACGGCAAGGCGAAGGAAGTTCCTGCCGCAATCGCGAAGGGCGTAGAAGAGGCCAAGAAGTCCTTCTTCCGCGTTCCCCGCATCGGCAGCACCATCCCGCACCGCGTTCAGGGTGAGGCCGCCGCAGGCGTCGTCATGCTGCGTCCGGCTTCCGCCGGTACTGGTGTTATCGCCGGTGGCCCGGTCCGTGCAGTACTGGAGTGCGTGGGCATCCACGACATCCTCTCCAAGTCGCTCGGTTCCTCCAACGCCATCAACATCGTTCACGCGACCGTTGATGCCCTGAAGCGCCTCGAAGAGCCGGCAGCAGTGGCAGCACGCCGCGGCCTCCCGCTCGATGAGATCGCTCCGCCGGCAATGGTGAAGGCGCTCATGAACCAGAAGGCAGGTGTCTGAGTCATGGCTAAGAACCTGATTCCGTCCGACGCCCAGTTGGAGATCACTCAGATCAAGTCCGCCATTGGCGGCAAGCAGAACCAGCGCGACACCCTGCGGTCCCTCGGCCTGAAGCGGATCGGACACACTGTTGTCCGCACCGCCGACGCCGTGACCGTTGGAATGCTCAACACGGTTCCGCACCTGGTAAAGGTAGAGGAGGCGAAATAAATGGCCGAGAAGAACACTGCCGAGAAGGCACAAAGCGACGCATCTGCTGACAAGCAGAACGCGCTGAAGGTTCACCACCTGCGTCCCGCTCCGGGTGCCAAGACCGCCAAGACCCGTGTTGGTCGTGGTGAAGGTTCCAAGGGTAAGACCGCCGGTCGCGGTACCAAGGGTACGAAGGCCCGCTACCAGATCAAGGCTGGCTTTGCCGGCGGCCAGCTGCCGCTGCACATGCGCCTGCCGAAGCTGCGCGGCTTCAAGAACCCGTTCCGGGTTGAGTTCCAGGTTGTAAACCTGGACAAGCTCAACGAGCTGTTCCCGGAAGGTGGCGCTGTCACCGTGGAGAACCTGGTTGCAAAGGGTGCCGTTCGCAAGAACCAGCCCGTGAAGGTGCTTGGCACCGGCGACATCACCGTCAAGGTCGACGTCACCGTCCACGCCTTCTCAGCCAGTGCCGCTGAAAAGATCGCCGCAGCAGGCGGAAGCACCACCGCTCTCTAGGAGAATTTTCTCCAGGAGCAGTGGGCTGATGCCCGTTGCGCAAACTCCCGGTACGCGGGGCCGAGGCCCCCGTGCCGGGAGTTTTTTCATATCTGCAGGTCTTCCGGATTGTTCGCATAGCGCAAACAACCGTTAGACTCGGTTGTTGGGTTTATTGACCTGCATCACAAGACTTATTAACTACTGAGGAGGACGCTTGCTTAGCGCATTCGGCCGGGCTTTTCGAACGCCTGATCTGCGTCGCAAGTTGTTGTTCACGCTGGGAATCATCACAATCTTCCGCTTGGGAGCCTTCATCCCCTCGCCTGGTGTGAGCTACCAGAATGTCCAGCAATGCTTGTCGAACGGGCAGACCCAGGGCGGGATCTACCAGCTCGTCAATCTTTTCAGCGGCGGTGCATTGCTGCAGGTCTCCATCTTCGCTTTGGGAATCATGCCGTACATTACGGCCAGCATCATTGTGCAGCTGCTTCGGGTGGTCATTCCCCGTTTCCAGCAGCTGTACGAAGAGGGCGCCTCGGGGCAGTCAAAGCTGACGCAGTACACGCGTTATCTGACCATCGCCCTTGGCCTGCTGAACGCAACCACCTTGGTGTCCCTGGCGCGTTCCGGTCAGTTGCTGCCCGGTTGCGCGCTGCCCATCATCCCGGACAGCAGCGTCATCACCACGATCCTGATCATCATCACGCTGACCGCCGGCACCGGCCTCATCATGTGGATGGGCGAGCTCGTGACCGAAAAGGGCGTGGGCAACGGTATGTCCCTGTTGATCTTCACCGCCATCGCTGCCGGCTTCCCCACGTCGCTGGGCGCCATCTGGACGGCACAGGGCCCGGGGACGTTCTTCCTGGTCCTCGTCATCGGTCTGCTGACGGTTGCGCTCGTAGTGTTCGTTGAGCAGTCCCAGCGCCGCATCCCGGTGCAGTACGCCAAGCGGATGATCGGACGCCGGACTGTGGGCGGCACCAGCACCTACATTCCCATCAAGGTCAATATGGCCGGCGTTATCCCGGTGATCTTTGCCTCGTCCATGCTCTACCTGCCGGCGTTGATTTCACAGTTCAACCAGCCCAAGGCCGGGGAGCAGTTGCAGCCGTGGGTTGAGTGGATCAACAACAACCTGACCCGTGGGGACCACCCCATCTACATGGCGCTCTACTTCGCCATGATTGTTTTCTTTACATACTTCTATGTCGCGATCACCTTCAACCCTGAAGAGGTCTCGGACAACATGAAGAAATACGGCGGCTTCATTCCGGGTATCCGTGCCGGCAAGCCGACCGCGGATTACCTGCAGTACGTCCTGTCGCGGATCACGCTGCCCGGCGCCTTTTACCTTGGCTTCGTGGCACTGATCCCGCTGGTGGCGCTCGTGCTGATCAACGCAAGCCAGAACTTCCCGTTCGGTGGCACCTCGATCCTGATCATGGTGGGCGTTGGCTTGGAAACCGTCAAGCAAATTGACGCGCAGCTACAGCAGCGTCACTACGAAGGGCTATTGCGATGACCAGAATGTTGATTATCGGACCACCGGGTTCCGGCAAGGGTACTCAGGCGGAACGCATCTCGGAGCGCCTCGGCGTCGTTGCGATCTCCACTGGCGACATCTTCCGGGCGAACGTCAAGGGTGAGACGCCGCTCGGCGTCGAAGCCAAGAAGTACATGGACGCGGGTGACTTCGTTCCGGACAGCGTGACCAACAAAATGGTTCGTGACCGCCTCAGCGAATCCGACGTCGAAGACGGCTTCCTGCTGGACGGCTACCCGCGCACCACGGCCCAGGTTGACTACCTGGACGAGATCCTGGCCAATGGTGACCAGAAGCTCGACGTCGTCCTGCAGCTGACCGCTGACGACGAGGAACTCGTTGCACGCCTCCTCGGCCGTGCCAAGGAAACCGGCCGCAGCGACGACAACGAAGCCGTCATCCGCCACCGCCTGGATCTCTACCACGAGCAGACCGAGGCCGTTGTGGCCAAGTACGCCGAGCGCGCCATCCTCACCCAGGTGGACGGCATCGGAGGCATTGACGAAGTCACCGACCGCGTCATGCAGGCCATCAAAGAGGCTCAGACAGCCTGATTCAGTAACAACCCTACGAGGCTCCTCCCGGTTTATTGGGAGGGGCCTCCGGCTTTTAGCCCGTACACGGCTAGCGCGCCCGGCATTTCGGCCGGGGGCGGCACCATTGAGAGGAAAACCGCAGATGGCATTCGGCCAGCCCCGGATTGAGTACAAGACCAACGCCCAGATGCGCACCATGCACGAGGCCGGGCTCGTCCTGAGCCGCGCCCTGGACGCTGCCGTGGCCGCGGCCGCACCGGGAGTCACCACGAAGCAGCTCGACGAGGTGTTCGCCGCCGTGCTCCTCGAGGCAGGGGCGAAGTCCAACTTCCTGGGCTACCATGGCTTCCCCGCCACGATCTGCACCTCCGTGAACGAGGAAGTCGTCCACGGCATCCCGGGGTCCAGGGTCCTGCAGGACGGCGACATCATCTCGATCGACGGCGGCGCAATCGTGGACGGCTGGCATTCGGATTCCGCCCGCACGGTCATTGTCGGCACGGTCGACCCCGAGGACCAGCGGCTCTCGGACGTCACCCAGGCCGCCATGTGGCGGGGGATTGCCGCGCTGGCCACCGGCAAGTTCGTCGGCGACGTCGGCTGCGCCGTGGACGACTACGTCTCCTCGGTGCAGGGCAAGCCGCTGGGCATCCTTGAGGACTACGTGGGGCACGGCATCGGCTCCGAGATGCACATGGCCCCGGACGTGCTCAACTACCGCACCAGCCACCGCGGCCCGAAGATCCGGCCCGGGCTGTGCCTCGCCATTGAACCCATGCTGGTGCGCGGCAGCATCGAAACGGCCGTCCTGGACGATGACTGGACAGTGGTCACCACCGACGGCAAACGTTCCTGCCAGTGGGAGCACTCCGTGGCCGTCCATGAGAAGGGCATCTGGGTGCTTTCGGCGCCCGACGGCGGCGCGGCCCAGCTGGCGCCGCTCGGCGTCGTCCCCGTCCCCATCCCCTGACGACTCGCCTTTAGCTTCACGATGCGCAAGATCCCTGTCGACACCGGAATTTCAGTATCGACGGGGATTTTGCGCGTCACGGGGAATTCCCGGCGTCGGCGCGTCAGGTCCGGGGAGTGTCAGGGGGCAGAATGGTGCCCATGGGAGCGATCACCGATGTGCCTGGCCTGCGGGTCGGGCACCAGCAGAAGTCCGACGGCGGCTGGCTGAGCGGCGTCACGGTGGTCCTGCCGCAGCCRGGAACCGTGGGGTCGGTGGATGTCCGCGGGGGAGGCCCCGGCACCCACGAGACCGATGCGCTGGACCCCACCACCCTGGTCTCCACAGTTGATGCGGTGGTTCTAACCGGCGGGAGCGCCTATGGACTGGTCACCGCCCACGGCGCCCAGCGCTGGTGCGAGGAACAGGGCCGCGGTTTTCCCGTAACCGGGGGAGTGGTCCCGATCGTCCCGGCGGCGGCCATCTTCGACCTCGGCCGCGGCGGCGACTTCTCTGCCCGCCCCGACGCGGACATGGGTTACGCTGCCGCTGCCGCAGCCGGTGTCAAAACGGACGGGCACGACGTCGAACGCGGCAACGTGGGAGCCGGCACCGGAGCCGTCATAGGGCGGGGCAAGTTCAAAGGCGGAGTAGGGACAGCCTCAGTCACGTTGGAGAACGGCGCAGTAGTAGGAGCCCTGGCAGTAGTCAACGCGCTGGGCATACCGTTCACCACGCAAGTTGAGCTTGCCGAAACCGAGGCCGGTGATTTCGACAAGCTCAATCAGCGGCAGCAGTTGAACACCACGCTCGTCGTCGTCGCCACGAACGCCGCCCTCGATGTGGCCGAGTGCAAGCGCACCGCATCGGCTGCCCACGCCGGACTCGCCCGGGCGCTGAACCCGAGCCACACCCTGGCGGACGGGGACACCGTGTTCTGCCTGGCGACCGGCGAGGCCACCCTGGACCGGAGTACGGAAGCTGCCCGGCAGGTGAGTCTCATTACCCTGCAGAGCGCGGCAGCCGACGTCGTGCGCTTGGCGATCCTGGACGGGATCAGCAGCGCGGAGGCCGTGACAACCGCTGCCGGCTCTTTTGAGGCGTACAGATTTGATGCGTCCGGCGGCGATGTGCGCTAACATGGCTGGATTTAACATTCCGGACCAAATGCCGTAATGTTGCTTGTTGGTTGTCTGCCCTGCCACGCCCATTTGCGGCCGGAGGGTGACGATCAATCACATCAAAAAACGTCCGCAGTCATGCCCGGTGCAATCCGGAGGGCTGAGGCAAACAACAGTTAGCGGAGGATATGGCCAAGAAGGACGGGGTCATAGAGATCGAGGGCGTAGTGACTGAGGCGCTGCCCAACGCGATGTTTCGTGTTGAGCTCACCAACAAGCACGTCGTTCTGGCACACATCTCTGGAAAAATGCGTCAGCACTACATCAGGATTCTCCCTGAGGACCGGGTAGTGGTGGAGCTGAGCCCTTACGACCTGACACGTGGTCGTATCGTCTACCGCTACAAGTAAACGCTGGGCGGCCAGAGCAACTGCCGAAGGCCGGTCCATCGGACCAACTGCTATCACGCAAAGGAACGCCATGAAGGTCAAGCCGAGCGTCAAGCAGATCTGCGAAAAGTGCAAAGTGATCCGCCGTAATGGCCGGGTCATGGTGATCTGCGAGAACCCGCGCCACAAGCAGCGCCAGGGCTAATTCCCTTTTCGGGAATCCCTGGGTTGCTAACCCACGCAAGTAAATAAAAGGCAGCACAAGCTGATCTGGAACATTTAGCTCGAAAGAGTCCGGACAGCTAACCCCCGGTCGGAGGCTGGGGCCGCACTGAAAGTGCGGGTGTACTGCCTACGACCTCCGGTTTATTCAAGGAGCACTGCCACTATGGCTCGTCTCGCTGGCGTAGACATTCCCCGCGAAAAGCGGCTGGAAATTGCGCTTACTTACATCTACGGCGTGGGCAAGACCCGTGCACACGAAACCCTGGCTGCCACCGGCATCAGCGCTGACGTCCGCGTAAAGGACCTCAGCGACGCCGACCTGGTCCAGCTGCGTGACTACATTGAAGGCAACTACAAGGTTGAGGGTGACCTTCGCCGCGAAGTGGCCGCAGATATCCGCCGCAAGGTGGAAATCGGCAGCTACGAAGGTATTCGCCACCGTAAGGGCCTGCCAGTGCGCGGACAGCGTACGAAGACGAACGCACGTACCCGTAAGGGTCCGAAGCGCACCGTTGCAGGCAAGAAGAAGGCCCGTTAATCCCTGAGGGATTAGCGGATCTTTCCCCCGATAACTTTCTGTAGGAGAAAAAATGCCCCCGAAGACTCGTGGCGCGGTTCGCAAGCCGCGTAAGAAGGACAAGAAGAATATCGCGCTTGGCCAGGCGCACATCAAGAGCACCTTTAACAACACCATCGTTTCCATCACGGATCCGAACGGTGCTGTCATCTCCTGGGCTTCCGCCGGTGAGGTTGGATTCAAGGGCTCACGTAAGTCCACCCCGTTCGCTGCACAGATGGCTGCCGAAGCTGCTGCCAAGCGTGCACAGGAGCACGGCCTGAAGAAGGTTGACGTGTTCGTCAAGGGACCGGGATCCGGACGCGAGACCGCCATCCGTTCGCTGCAGGCCGCTGGCCTCGAGGTTGGCTCCATCCAGGACGTCACCCCCGCCGCGCACAACGGCTGCCGTCCGCCGAAGCGCCGCCGCGTCTAAGGCCTTTCCGCCGCAAAAGCTTGCCCGGACCCTTGCCGGGTCCGGGCAAGCCCAGCGCGTTAAGTCTTCAGACCGATTTTCCACCACCTGTGTTGCGTCATATAGCGGATGCTCGCCGAAAGGAAACCTAAGTGCTCATTGCACAGCGCCCCACCCTCTCCGAAGAGGTCGTCACCGATAACCGCTCCCGTTTCATCATTGAACCGCTGGAGCCGGGCTTCGGTTACACTCTCGGAAACTCCCTCCGCCGTACCCTGCTCTCGTCCATCCCCGGTGCCTCTGTAACGAGCATCCGGATCGATGGCGTGCTGCACGAGTTCACCACGGTTCCGGGTGTCAAGGAAGATGTCACCGAGATCATCCTGAACATCAAGAACCTGTCTGTGTCCTCCGAGCACGACGAGCCGGTTGTTGCTTACCTGCGCAAGCAGGGCCCCGGAGTCGTCACCGCCGCGGACATCGCTCCGCCGGCCGGCGTCGAATTCCACAACCCGGATCTGCACATCGCCACGCTGAACTCGAAGGGCAAGTTCGAACTCGAACTGACCATCGAGCGCGGCCGCGGCTACGTTTCGGCAGCTCAGAACAAGTCCGGCGACGCAGAGATCGGCCGTATCCCGGTCGACTCCATCTACTCGCCGGTGTTGAAGGTTACTTTCCGCGTGGAAGCCACCCGTGTTGAGCAGCGCACCGACTTCGACAAGCTCATTGTCGACGTCGAGACCAAGCAGGCCATCGCTCCCCGCGATGCGGTTGCTTCGGCAGGTACCACCCTGGTGGAACTGTTCGGTCTGGCCCGCGAGCTGAACACCGCAGCTGAAGGTATCGAGATTGGCCCGTCGCCGACGGATGCTGCCCTGGCAGCAGACATGGCTCTGCCGATCGAGGACCTGGACCTCACGGTCCGTTCCTACAACTGCCTCAAGCGTGAGGGCATCCACACCGTGGGTGAACTCGTTGCCCGCTCCGAGGCTGACCTGATGGACATCCGTAACTTCGGTGCGAAGTCCATTGATGAGGTCAAGGCAAAGCTGGTTGAACTGGGACTGTCCCTCAAGGACTCGCCTCCCGGCTTCGACCTCGCCGCCCGCGCCGCAGCCATCGAAGAGGACGACGCCGCGTTCAGCGACGACGAGCTCTAACAAGCAGATCTTGGCCGGCGGGCTGGATGCACCACGTTGTGCGCAGCCCACCGGCTTCCATATGAGGAGAAACAACTATGCCTACCCCCACTAAGGGTCCGCGCCTCGGAGGCGGCCCGGCTCACGAGCGTCTCATGCTCGCGAACCTGGCAGCAGCACTGTTCGAGCACAAGCGGATCACCACCACGGTGACCAAGGCCAAGCGCCTGAAGCCGTACGCAGAGCGCCTGGTCACCTTCGCCAAGCGCGGCGACCTCGCTTCCCGCCGTCGTGTACTCGGCCTGATCAGCAACAAGGGCGTCGTCCACGAGCTGTTCACCGACATTGCACAGGCAGTGGAGAACCGCGACGGCGGCTACACCCGCATCACCAAGATCGGCAACCGCAAGGGCGACAACGCCCCCATGGCTGTCATCGAGCTGGTCCTTGAGCCGGTTTCCGCCAAGCAGGCCGTTGTAGCCGAGGCTACTTCCGCTGCCCAGCGCGACGCCGACAAGAAGGAAGCCGCTGCTGCCGCCCCGGCTGCCGAGGAAGCTCCCGAGGCCGAGGTCGTTGAGACCGAAGCTGCAGAGGCTCCCGAAGCTGAGGTCGTCGAGACCGAAGCCGCTGCCGAAGAGGCTCCGGCCGCTGAGGAAGCTCCGGTTGAGGAAGCTGCTGACGAGTCCGCAAAGGACGCGAAGTAATTCGCTGATTCCTTCGCATAGACTTAGTCTATGAACGACCAAAAACCCGCGGCCCCCGTTTTGGGGGGCGGCGGGTTTTTGCGTGTCCGGCTTGATTTGGCGTACGACGGCGGCCCGTTCAGCGGGTGGGCACTGCAGCCCGGTCTCCGCACAGTTCAGGGGACCTTGGAAGAGGCCCTGGAACTGCTCATCCGCCGTCCCGTCCGGGTCACCGTTGCGGGCCGTACGGATGCTGGCGTCCACGCCCGTGACCAGGTGGTGCACCTCGACCTGACGGAATCCGAGTGGCTCGGACTGAACCGCGGCGCGGAGCTGGATCCCGCCGTCGCACTTTTGCGCCGGCTGCGGGGCGCCCTCAGCCACGGGCTCGGGGACCTGACCGGGGCCATCGTGGTGCACCAGGTATCCATCGCTCCGGAGGGCTTCGACGCCCGCTTCTCGGCGCTGTGGCGCCGCTACAGCTACCGCATCGCGGACGGGCAGGCGCTGTGGGATCCGCTGGGACGGTATGACACGCTGTGGCACAAGTCCCCGCTGGATGTCGACCTCCTGAACGAGGGCTCATCGAAGCTGCTGGGCCTGCAGAACTTCCTTTCCTACTGCAAGCCGCGCGAGGGATCCACCACCATCCGTGAACTGCAGCGCTTTGAGTTTGCCCGCGGCGAGGACGGCGTCATTGTCGCCACTGTCCAGGCCGACGCGTTCTGCCACAACATGGTGCGTGCGCTGGTGGGGTCGGCGCTGTACGTGGGCGAGGGGCTGGAACCGCCGGGATGGCTGCATGAACGGCTGCTGGCCAGGAAGCGCGATGCCCGTTCGGTGCTGGCGGCACCGCATCCGCTCGTGCTGGAGGAAGTGGCCTACCCGTCTGACGACGAGTTGCTGGCCCGGGCCGAGCTGACGCGGGCACTGCGGGAGTAAGTCCCAACGTTAACGCCGTTCTGAGGGTGGCGCATCACTTTCATCCACGCAGCTAGTAGGCTGAACCGCAGTCTTTAGTCATGCGGTCCTTACAGGGGGTAAGGGATGAATGATCGTCGCGTTGTTGTCGTTATCGAACAGGATGAGGAAGTCCGGGCCCTATTGCGGTCCACCCTTGGTGATGCCGGTTTCGAGGTGCACTGCGCCGAAAACGGCGAGTCCGGGCTTGAACTGGTGCGGGCCAAACAACCCGACACCGTCACTCTGGACGTGGTCCTGCCGGACATGGACGGCTACGAGGTGGCGCGGCGCATCCGCGAATTCAGCCACACGTACCTTCTGATAGTCAGCGGCCGCAGCGACCTTGCGGCTACGGTGATGGGCTTCGATGCCGGGGCGGATGACTACATGGTGAAGCCCATCCGCCCGCGGGAACTCCGGGTCCGGGTGGACGGCATGCTGCGGCGGCCGCGCCGTTTGGTGCCTGTTCCTCCGGTGTTGACCGGCGCCGCTATGACGGCGCCGGAGACGGCGGTGGCCGCGGCGGCAGGGCCGGCGGCAGGTGCCGCGCACGGGCCGGCCGCAGAGCCAGCGGATGCCGCCTCACGCTTTGAACACAACGGCCTGCAGATAGACAGCGCCACGCGCGCCGCCAGCATCCGCGGCAGGTCTTTGGAGCTCACCCGGACCGAGTTCGACCTGCTCCGCATTTTGCTGGAGCGCGGCACGGGAGTGGTGAGCAAGGCCGAGCTGGCCGGTCTCCTGGGTCTTGTTCAGCAGGACCTGGCACACCAGGAAGTTGGGCCGTCCGGGGCCTACGACGCCGGCCGCATCATCGAAGCGCACGTCGGCAACCTGCGGCGGAAGCTGGGGGACGATGCCAGGTCACCGAAGTGGCTCAAGACCGTGCGCGGCGCGGGCTACACGCTGGCCTGACCGGCCCGGGTTCTACCCGCAGAGTTGGCCCCTGCAAACGGGGGAGTAGCTGGGAGAAGCCTAAGAAAATGCCAAGGGCGCAGGCGCACGGTAGAGGCATGAAATCACTATCAAGCGACGAGGTTGTCGCCGTCCGAGGCGTTCTAACTGATACGCATCCGGTCGATTTCTATGCGCTTGGCGTCGCGGGGGCGATTGACCGATTGACCCTTCCGTTGCGCGAACGTGGAGTCGTGGTGCACCTGGAAACACCGCACCACGGCATGGAAGTCGATCGTAAGTCCGCGACGCTGCTGTACCGGGCGGCGCAGGAGCTCTTGAGCAATGTCCACAAATTTGCGGGAGCATCAGCTGTTACCGTTCGGTTGGGGTGCGTGAGCCATCCAGCGGCCGGCCACGAGGTTCAGCTCAAAGTGTCCGACAACGGGGCTGGTTTCGATATTGAAGCAGCCACCCACGGCAGGCATTCGGGGATGGGGCTTCGGCTCATGCGCCTCGTCCTGGAAACGGTGGGCGGTCACGTGACCATCGACTCGTCCACAGCGGGAACGTGTGTGACTGTCACGTTGCCGCTGGACTAACAGATTAAACCTTCGCGCCAGACCTAAAGGACCGGTGCGTCTTCGGCCGGGAGCGTCATGGTGAACGTGGTCCCTGCGCCGGGCTTGCTGACGCAGGAGATGTCCCCGCCGTGCCGCTCCACGATGGTCTTGGTGATCGACAGGCCAAGGCCAACTCCGGGGATCGCCGCCTTCCTGGCTGCCTGGGTCCGGAAGAACCGGGTGAAAATCCGTGACGATTCCTCTTCGCTGATGCCCATCCCCGTGTCCTGCACCTTGAGCTGCACCCAGGAGTCACTGCTCCGGGCACTCACGGTGACGGCTCCGCCGTCGGGCGAGTATTTGATGGCGTTGGACACCAGGTTGTCCAGGGCCTGCGAAATGCGCAGCGGATCCGCGTAGGCCCATAGAGGCACCGGGACATCGGCGCTGAGGGAGACATTTGAGGCGTCCGCCTGTGCCTGCGCGGAGCCGATGCTGGTCTCGACGAGGCCTGCCAGGTCCGTCCGCCGGGGATGGACCGCGAGCACTGTTGAGGCCGAGACAAGCAGTTCCGACACGAGCGAAAGGAGCCGCTCGGCATTGCGCTGCACCACTTCCAGCTTTTGCACCGCGGCGGGCGACAAGCCGTCCGCGTCGCCCAGCACCAGGTCCACGTTGCCAAGGACGGACATCAGCGGGCTGCGGAATTCGTGGGAAACGTTGGAGATCAGCTCCTCCTTGGCTGAGAGAGCCTCCACGAGCCCGGTGACATCGCTGTAGACGATGACCGCCCCGCTGAACCCGCCGTCGTCGTTCTTGATGATCCTGGCCGCGGTGGAAACCGCACGCTGTGCCGTTCCCTCGCCGAGCCACACCAGGTAGTTCGCGTACGTCTCGCCGGCCGCCGCCCGGCGGATGGGCCGTTTGTCCACCGCGAGTGGGGTGACCCTGTCCTGGCCGAACATGACCTGCTGCGCTTCCAGCGGCACCTCCACGGCGCCGGCGGGAGCGGCAGCCTGTCGGAACGCTTTCTGCTGGTCGTTGACCAGCACTTTCTGGCCGTCGGCATCGATGGCCACAATGCCGACGTCGATCGTGTCCAGAACCGTTTTGAGCAGCCGCTCGCGGTTTCTGCTTTCTACGAGCAGTTCGCGCAGTTCGGCGTCCTTCTTTTCCAGACGCTGGCGCTGGACCCGGACATTGGCGCTGGCAAACCGGATGGCCAGGGATACGGCCAGCATCATGAGCGGCAACAGAATGGCGCCGGCGATTTCCGAAGGTGAAATGTTGGGAAACTTTTGAATCAGCGAGGGCAGGCTGATGAGCAGGGGCCCAAAGAAACTGATGAAAATCGTGGTGCGCGCGAAGGATCCCGACGCTGATAACCAGATCACGGGGAATATGGCCAGCACACCAAGGCCAGCCACCGCCGGAACTGCACCGTTGCGGGCAAGGCCGATGACCACGAGGTCAAGAATGGGAATGACGAGGTAGGCATTGGCCGGAAGCCGTTCCCAGGGAATCAGGAAACAGGAAACGAAGAGGAGCCCCATCATCACGATGGACGCAATGAAGACGGCATTCGCTATCAGCGTTGGCCAGACGGCCGGGGCAGCAACGGCGAGCGCGGCGAGAATGAGTGTTACCGGGAGCTGGCAGAGGGCCACCCGGACCCGCGGCCCGAGGCGCCTGAAGAATCGGTCCGTGTCACGGACCATCACGTGCTCACCCAACGCGGCCGTACCCCCTGTTCAGCTTTTTGGCGTTCCGGAACGGCGCCTGCATAAACCATGACATGAAGCCAATTATGCACGGCGGTTCTTCTGTAATTGGAGGGCGGGCCCTCGCTTCGTGGTTTCGATCAAAACATATCGCGAATTTCGGGTGTGTGGGCCTAATCACGGGGTAGCGTGGGTAATCTGGTAATGCTTCCCGCATTGCGCTGGGCGTTGCGGTGGTTATATCGGATATGGGGATAGTCGTGGGCGATTTAGGTGTGGCCGTGGTGATCGAAGATGATGACGACGTCCGCAATCTTCTTGACGCGGTCCTGCAGCAGGCGGGTTTCGAGGTGCATTCTGCAGCAACTGGCCGCGACGGCGTGGACGTTGCCAGACATCGTCAGGCGAATGTGATCACCCTCGACGTCGGTCTCCCGGACATCGACGGTTTCGAGGTGCTGCGCAGGATCCGCCAGTTCAGTGACGCCTACGTGGTGATGCTGACCGGCCGGAATGAGGAGCTGGACACCATTAGCGCCCTCCAGGGCGGCGCGGACGATTACATCGTCAAGCCCTTCCGGCCCCGTGAGCTGCGTGCACGCATCTCGGCAATGATGCGCCGGCCCCGGCAGGGTGTAGTTGGGGAGGTTGTGGCGGAACCTTCGGAGCAGATGGCCGCCGCCGTGAATGCTCGCCGCGGCAAGGTGCTTCAGCACAACGGCCTGGCGCTCGATACGGAAACCCGGACGGTCGCCCTTCGCGGCACGCCTTTGGGACTGACCCGCAGCGAGTTTGATCTTCTCCAGGAGCTACTGAAGGGGACCGGGGCTGTCCGGACTCGCGCAGATCTGGTCCGGGTGGTCCGCGGCGAGTACTACGGCGAGGACACCTACATCAGCGAGGCCGATGAGCGGGCCGTTGAAGTCCACATCGGAAATTTGCGCCGCAAGCTTCATGAGGATCCGCAGGACCCCCGGTGGCTGGTCACCGTTCGCGGAGTGGGTTACCGGCTGGCGCCGACGAAGGCTGAGTAATTCAGCTGGTGAAGGCTAGGCTTCGAGCGCCTAGGTCTCCGGCGGGAGGTAACCGAGCTTCAACTCCCTGACCGTCTCTTCGCCCGTTTGCGCGACGACCGGCAGAAGCTGCTCCACAGCGGGCAGGTCCCCGCTCTTGATCAAGCGCTCGAGTTCCACCGCCAGGCACGCCAGCCTCGCGCCGCCCACCATAAAGGCGGAATTCTTCACGCTGAGGACGGCGTCCATGGCGAGTTCGGGATCGTTGTCCTCGACCGATCGAGTCAGGTAGCCAATCCGCTTGTCCCAGATACTGATGTAGTCCCTGGCGAAAGAGCGGGCCACACCGGTACCGCCCAGTTCCTCCTCCAGATCGTGAAGGACGGTCAGATCCAAGAGCGGGACTCCGGACGACCCTTCCGCGGCGCCTTTCTTAGCGCCTTCCAGGGCGTCCCCCGAGGCGGGCAGGCAGACGCCGTTGGCGCCGCCGTCGCCTGTGCTGGACCCTGAACTGGACATACGTTAAGGCTACTTTCTGACCTTGTGAAAAACCTGATCAACCTTGGATCCTGTGGAAACCCTGCGGGTTCCTTGTGGTGGGGGGAAACTTGCGGAAACTCGACGTTACTGGCCACTGAAAGTCTCGATCATATTGATAACGGCCGGTCCCAAGACGGCGATGAAGAGCACAGGGAAGATAAAGAAGAGCAACGGAAATAGGATATTCACTGGCAGCTTCATGGCTTTTTCTTCGGCCCGCTGGCGGCGTTTCACCCGCATCACCTTTGCTTGCACACGCAAAACCCGGCTGATGGCGATACCGTACATATCCGCCTGTACCACCGCTTGGACGAAGCTCCGCAGCTCAGGGATGTTCGTACGCTCGGCCAAGGCGATGTACGACTCGCGGCGGCTGCGGCCCACCTGCATGTCTTGCAGTGTGCGGACGAGCTCCTCGGCCAGCGGGCCCTTGCCGTTCTGACCAGCCCGGGCCATGGCGCCCTCGAAACCAAGGCCCGCCTCCACTGAAATCAGCATTTGGTCCAAGGTGTTGGCAAGTTCCAGCTGCATCGCCTTCTGCCGTTCAATCCCTTTGCTGTAGAGCAGGAGGTCTGGGACGAAATACCCCAAGACCAGAACAAACAACCCGACGAGTTTGATGATTGGAGTTGTTCCGGCGGAACTGATGAGAAGTCCCAACACGGCGCCGACTAGACCCATAACGGGTTTGAGGGCGAGTACTCGGCCCAGTGGCAGAGACGGCGGGCGGCCAGCTAGGGAGAGCAGATGGTCGAGCTTCTGCACGTATACGGCTGGCGTGAGGCTGTAGCCGAACTTCTGGATGAACCCAGCACTGGATTTCTTCTCTTCGTCCGCCCGGTGGCTGCCTCGGGAGAGAATGTCCCGGGCAGTTGCTTGACCCTTACGGTCGACGGACAGCAGGGACCAGCCCAGGTAGGCGAGCGGCAGGCAGACGAGGAGCATGCCGAGGATTATCTGAGGATTCATGGCAGGCTCAGAACTTCAGGTCGATGATTTTGCGCATCCAGAGACCTCCGACGGTCATGAGGACGATGGAAGCCACGACCATGATCCAACCCAGCGGTGTTGTGAACATCTTGTTCATATAGCTCGGGTTGGTCAGCATGAGTAGCGCCACGATGGCTACGGGCAGTGCCATGAGGATGTAGGCGGAAAACTTACCTTCAGCCGCGAGCGACTTTATGTGCCCCTTGATTTCGCTGCGCTCGCGAATGGTTTCGTTCACTTGGTCTAGAACTTCCGCAAGGTTCCCGCCCACCTCACGGTTAATCTGGATGGCTTGGGCAATCCACACAAAGTCCTCGTTCTTCATCCGCTCAGCGGTGTCATTAAGAGACGCCAAGAGATCGCGGCCGAGGCTGGTTTCGGAGATCACGCGACGCATTTCTTCCGACGCCGGGGCCTGGGATTCGTGGGCGGCGGCATCGATGGCGCGCAGGATACTGTGGCCGGCGCGGAGGCTACCGGACAACAGCTGCAAGGTATCACCCAACTGCTCGTCAAACTTGGCGCGCCTTTTCCCGGCACGGATGCCCAACACAAGCTGGCCGATGAAAGGTGCCGCGATTACCAGAAGGATGGCCAGCAGTGGTCCCGCCACTACGAGACCCATGAGGGCGCCCACGAAGGCGCCGATGATCACTAGGAGCAGGAAGTCGGCCTGGCTCAGGTGGAGGCCCGCGTTCTCTAGCGCTTCCCGGTTGAAGTAACGGATGTTCCTCTTTGCAAGGAAGCGCTCGATCGTCTGAACGGCTGACCCTGCAAAGCGGGTCAGCTGCGAGTCTGGTTCCGTCCGGAAGGGCCGGCGGCGTTCCAGCGGAACCGTGGGCGTGCGTGGAATCAGTACCGCTACACCTCCCAAGGCAAAAGAAGAGATCACCAAGATTATTCCGATTGTTAGGACCATAAACGTCAGTGCTTTCCGGTCGAGGCCAAAGGCGACCCGAAGACGCCAGCCGAAACGTGAATGCCCATGTCCTCGAAGCGGTCGATGAACCGTGGACGGATACCGGTGGGGATAGGGCTACCGAGGAAGCGGCCGTGCTGGTCAACCCCTGCCGAGTAGTCGAAGACGAAGGCGTCCTGGAGCGTGACGATGTCGCCCTCCATACCTTGGACCTCAGTCACATGCGTGATTCGCCGGGTGCCGTCTCGTAGCCGGGAAATCTGGATGATCAGGTTTACGGCGGAGGCGATCTGCTCGCGGATGGCCCTGAGGGGAAGATCCATTCCCGCCATGAGGACCAGCGTTTCCAGACGCGCCACGGCGTCGCGGGGCGAGTTGGAATGGACCGTGGACAGCGAGCCGTCGTGGCCAGTGTTCATGGCCTGAAGCATGTCCAGCGATTCCCCGCCACGGACTTCACCCACCACTATGCGGTCGGGCCGCATACGGAGCGAGTTCCGGAGCAGTTCACGGATGGTGACTTCGCCCTTGCCCTCGGTGTTCGGAGGCCGACTTTCCAGCCGCACTACGTGCTCCTGCTGGATCTGGAGTTCCACGGCGTCCTCGATGGTTACGATGCGCTCATTGGCCGGAAGGAACGAGGAAAGCACGTTGAGTAGAGTGGTCTTGCCCGTTCCCGTGCCGCCGGAGACGATGATATTTAGCTTGGCCTTGACGCAGGCATTGAGCAGTTCGGCCATCTCCGGAGTGAGCGTTCCGAAATCGATGAGGTTCCGCACGGTCAGGGGCACCTTGCTGAACTTACGGATGGTCAGCGAGGAGCCGCCAACGGCGAGTGGGGGAATCACGGCGTTTACGCGGGAGCCGTCTTCCAGTCGCGCGTCAACCAGCGGGGACGACTCATCGATGCGCCGGCCCACCTTGGACACGATGCGCTCAATGACCTTGCGCAGATGGTCCTCGGAGCTGAACCTGGATTCCGTCAGGGTCAGCTGACCCTTGCGTTCCACGTAAATCTGGTCCATCCGGTTCACCATGATTTCGGTGACGGCTGGATCATCCAGAAGCCGCTGCAGCGGACCGTAACCCAGCACGTCGTCGGCGACATCTCGGACCAGACGCGAGCGCTCGTCTACGGTCAGCGGAACCTGCTCGGCGTCGATGATACGGATCAGCTCTTCCCTGGCGCTGCTGCGCAGTTCATTCTCCGTGATGGCAGAGTCGTTGAACCGGGCCCCCATCCTTTCGAATAGGGCTGTCGCGGCGCGCTGCTTAAGGGCAGCAAAGGCGTCTATTGGTTGCTGGATTTTCGCCTTGAAGACCTCGAACTGTACCTCCGCCTCCGGTTGTGCAGGCTTCGCTTGTCCTGACCCCGGCTGCGCTACTCTTGCTTGTACTGACCCACGGCGCGTTGAAGGTGCAGCGACGGTAGCTGGCGCGTTCGCCGCAGGCGCGCTTTTAGTCGTTCTTGGTCGTGGCGCGGGTACGGCCGGCCGTGCCACGGCAGTGGTCGAGTTCGGGACTGAAGCAACGGCCACCGGTGCAGCCGCAAGCTGGGACTTCTCCTGTGCCGCCTGGATGCGTGCGGAAAGCTTCATCTAGACCACCACCCTCCTGTGGGTTTTCCGCTGTGACTTGTCGCGCCAAGCAGGGGTGAACCGTTCCACGAGCTTGTTGAGGCCCTTGACTGCGGGGTCCTTTTTCCCGTCCTGCAGGACGGGAACGCCACGGTTAGTGGAGAAAGCGACGGCACGTGAGCGGGGGACGCTAACGTCCACGGGCGCGCCGATGGTGGATTCAACGTCCTGAACTGAAAGGCCGCATTTGGCGTCAGCCATGTTCAGCACCACGTGCCGGCCTTCCGGCAGAATGTCGAGCTGCCGGAGAATGTCGAGACCGGAGCGAAGACCGCGGACACTTGGAATGTCCATGGCGCTCACCCAGACCACGTCCGTGCAGGCTTCCAGGGCAGCCAGTCCTATTTCGGGCAGCCCGGGCGCGGTGTCTACCACCACATACTGGAACTCGTCCGCCAACTGCTCCAGGAGGCCGGTGATCTGTTCGGGCGTAATGTGGTCAGCCTCGACCGGGCTGACGGGTGCGCAGAGGGCATAGATGCTGGACGGATGGACGGTGAGAAATGCCTTGAGCACTAGGGTGTCCTGGCTGGCGGCAGGGGAGACTGCGTCCGTGACCGTGTGCTCCGGATTAAGATAGAGACTGGAGGCGACATCGCCGAACTGAAGGTCCAGGTCAACGATGACCACGCTCATGGGTGCAATCTTTCCAAGCCCAACGGCCACGTTGGTGGCAATGGTGGTTTTGCCGACGCCGCCCTTGGGTGAGAAAACGCCGATCACCATGCCCTTGCCGGTTTCAGCCTGTTTGGGCTGTTCCACCCTGTGTCGGTTGGCGAAGGACTGGCAGGCACGCTCCAGCAGCACTCGGATGTGAGCGGGATCTGCGGACGGGCTGAGTATGTCCCGAACGCCGGCCCGCATTGCCTGCAGGATGAAAGAGGGGTCGGGATCGCTGACCAAAAGAACTGTAAGGTCCGGGACCTGGACGTCGAGCACGGTGGCGAGACGCAGGGCCTCGTCGATGGGAACGTCCGGCCCCAGGATGAGAACCTCGGGCTGCTCCTGGTTCAGCTGGGCGAACAGATCATAGGGTCCGGCGGGCAGCACGTTTGTGAAGAAGGTCTGCACACCGCCCTGGAGTCCGCCGGCGACTGCCTTCCGCAGGCGGCTGTC
This sequence comes from Arthrobacter sp. P1_B11, assembly GCF_056406715.1. Classification (NCBI taxonomy): domain Bacteria; kingdom Bacillati; phylum Actinomycetota; class Actinomycetes; order Micrococcales; family Micrococcaceae; genus Arthrobacter; species Arthrobacter sp. P1_B11. The sequence goes on along the minus strand of NZ_JBFTZQ010000017.1, from coordinate 28,494 downwards.
AAAATCCGCGTTCGGCGTGATCAGGACGAAGCGGCTCACTTGTAGACCTCACTCCGCTGAATGATCCGGGGGCCGCTGTCCTTGGCGTCGAGGGGTTCCTTGCTCAGCCACATCTTGCCAAATTCGGCGGCGAAGACGATTTTCGCGGCCTCAACATCGTTGACTGCCACAGTCAGCATGAGCGAACCGGTCGGGAGAGTTGTATCTTCTGCGCTTGTACCGCTGGCGCCTGCCGTTGCGGTGGGGGCAGGCTGAGTCGTGGCCGCCGGTTGTGGTGCGCGCTGCACCGCTGTCACCAGGGCTTTTCGAACGGCCAATTTAGTGGTTTCGGCGTCCAGCTTGTCTTCCACCCCACCCTTCTCCAGGGAGATAAAGACGCCCACATGATCGCCGGCAGCCAACCTGCCCCCGATAACTCGGTCTGGTTGAAGCTGGAAGGAAACCTCCTGGAGCCCGCCTGGAATCTTCGCTGCCCCCTGGATCTTTAGCTCCGCGGGGGCAACCAAGCGTTCGGCCACGAGCTGCTCTCCGGGCACGAGACTTACGGCCGCGACCTTGCCCGCTGACTTGTCCAAGGACTTCAGTGCTGAATTAGCCACCGCGATGCCCGGCAAGCTTTCAGTGACGAGCGAGGCGCTCATGGATTCCACGGGTGTGCCTGCCGGTATGGCAGTCTTGACAACCAGAACGTCGACAGGTTCCAGGTTCCTGACGGCCCGCTGGTCAGCTCCCTGAGCGTAGGAGACTACCAACATGGCGCCGACGACGGCAAGTACCAGTGCTGCTATACCGGCGAGAAGTCGCGACTTCAAAGTTACGGTCCTTCCAAGGTGAGACGGGCGATGGATGTCCCATAATCAGGGGCGGCCCCTAGTTCAAGGGCTTGAGAAAGTGAGACGAACCTGACGAAGAAGCCCCGGATTGATTTATTGGGAATGCTCCCAATCGAAGTCCAGCCGATGCTGGCAAAGTTGTAGCCGGTCACGTGAAAGGCGGCAAAGCCTTTCACGAAGTATCTGGCACCGGAGCCGGTACCCGTCGCCCAGTCGTAAAGGGGCAAAAGCACGGTTTGATCATTCATTTGGCTGAGGTCGTTGCCCGTGCATGGGGCGGGCGCGCTGGCCCCGGGATCGAGGGAAAACCATGTCCCAGAACTACTCGCCTGGCCGATGGAGATGGTGACGCTGCACAGGGGATCGTTATCGACTATCCATCCGAACCCGCCAGGAACACTTCCGCAACCCTTGCCGAATTCCAAGACCTGTTCAGTGGCCACCTGTGTGCCAGCGTTTAGATTGAATTTGCACTCCGCAACGGCCAACGGCAATATTGGAGTGCCCTTGGAGGGAGTCCCCCATTGAGCCTTTGATGTCGCCGAAACTTCAACACTCTGGATACCCAGAGCACGGGCAACTAGAGTCGACACCGCGTTTGGCGAGCCACCGATTTCTTTGGCCCCCGTAGTTACAGAGACGGTGCGATTTGACTTGTCCAAAGCTATGGATTTTACGTTGCTCAATCCGTCTACTGCGTTCTTGTTGGCGAAATCAGCGGCCATCAGCGAAGTCGCGGAACATTCCGGGTCAGTTGTGTTCTTGGCACACTTCTGGCCCAGCATTAGGGCCGCGGAATCCGAAGCGTTCTGAAGCTGGGCCCGTTCGGAATATAGGCTTGCGACGTCAATTGCGATGGCTGCGAAACCGAGCAGCACCACCATCAGAAGTGCGACGATGATGCCGACGGCCCCGTGTTCGCGCTCGGCCGTCTGCGTCACCCGCCGCATAGCATCGTACCGATGCCCTTCATGGCGAACGGCCCCGCGATTCCAGTCATTGTGTTGAGCGTGTAACTAACTGTCAAAGTGACTTGGCGCCCCGGTGCGCAGGTCGTCGGCGCTGGCGTAGTTGGAGGCGTCGTTTGAAATGCAAAGACTACCTTTTCATCCTTGAGACCGGGGGAGAGTATCGAAGCAGCGCTTTTTGTCGCTAGTAGGGCACCGTTAGCGTTATTGCCGATAGCCATGACGCGGGCGCCTTCGCGGGCAGCGTTCGAGAGCGTAATCTGCACGTTGTAGGCACGGCTGAACTCCATGATGCCGAGCAGGAGCATTATTAGTACTGGTGCAATGAGAGCGAACTCAACCGCGACGGCGCCCCGTTCAGAAGCCCTGAACATATGTTCGCCTTTCACGATGGGACTGGTTTATAACGAAACTCAAAGCGGGTGGCGGAAGTTTTTAGGCTTCCGCCACCGCGATTGAGAAGACTGCTAGCTGCAGGAGGCCGGCGTGGCGCTGCTGCCGGTGCCGGCGGCGGCGTTGTAGGTCTTACCCTGAACTCCGCAGGCGGCGGACTGGAACATGGTCGAAATTTGACCACCGAGGAACGTCACAGCGAGGACGATTGCAACGGCAATCAGCGACACCATGAGACCGTATTCAACAGCGGTGGCGCCCTTTTCGTCGCGACGGATACGGGCTGCGGCGTTTGAGAAGAAAGCAAGCATTTTGAAACTCCTGAGCGAGTGAGGGAGAAGCTGGTCCATCACCAGCTCTATAAAAAAGTTAGCAACGCTTTTCGCCTGGGGGCGCGGTTCTTGCAGCATCCTGAGCCAACCCTTCCCAAGCTGCGCGTTTCCTGCGTCGTCACTGCGTCAACCTTGCATTTCCGGCCATCCCAAAGCTCGTCCGCCGGGCACAAAGGGACCCCCTCGGTGCTGGGGTCCGAGGGGGTCCGTTCTTGGTGGTCCACCGCCCAATGAACTGTGTGCGGTGGACCAGTTGGCAGCCGTGCTGCTGCCCAGGGGACGAACTAGCCGCTGAACATGTCGACAATGCTCATCACGGTCGGTCCAAGCACCACGATGAAAAGCGTCGGCAGGATGAAGAAGATCAGCGGGAAGAGCATCTTGACTGGCATCTTCATCGCGTGTTCCTCTGCCCGCTGCTTCCGCTTGATGCGCATGTCCTGAGCCTGCATCTTCAGCACTCCGGCAATGGCCACACCGTAAGCGTCCGCCTGGACCACTGCCCGGATGAAGCTTCGGACGTCAGGCACATCCACCCTTTCAGCCAGAGCGAGGTAGGCCTCCTTGCGGGACCGACCCACCTGGATGTCCTGAAGTGTACGGATCAGTTCCTCAGCCAGAGGACCGCTGCCGTTGGTGCCGGCCCGTCCCATGGCCGCCTCGAACCCGAGGCCGGCCTGGACGGAGATCAGCATCTGGTCCAGCGACTTGGGGAGCTCAAGCCGGACTGCCTCCCGCCGCTTTTGCGCGCGGCTTCGCACCAGCAGATCCGGCGTGAAGTAGCTCAGCGCGGCCACACCCACCATGATGAGAAACCGCTGAGCCGATGGCTCTCCGGCGAAGTACAGATACCCTGCAATTGCACCGGCGAAGGCCAGCAGCGGCTTGACCATAATGATCCGAGCCAGCGGCCATTCCTTGGGCCGCCCCAGACCAGCCAACTGCTTGTCCAGCCAGGCGACATAGCCTTTCGGCGTGATGCGCCGGCTCACCAGCATCAGTTTTTCATTGGCTGAGAGCGCCGGGCCCTTGGTCTTGGACGTCTGGCCGAGGTTCGCCCTGATGTTCCGCAGGCCGGCCCGGTCGCCGGTGATGACGAACCACGTCATGACTGTCAGCGGGGCTATCACCGCCAGAATTGCGGCATAAGCAAGAGGCTGCAAGCTGATCACCTTCTTTCTAGAACTTCGGCTTGATGATGCGGCTGAGCCAGAAACCGCCCGCGGACAGAAGCACCGCAGCCGCCGCGATCATGAGGAAGCCGGGCAGCGTGCTGGTAAAGACGCGTGAGTACATGTCGTTGAACAACGTGAGGCCGATGAACATCACGATCGGAAGCGCCATGAGGACAATCGCAGACATCCGGCCTTCTGCACTGAGAGCACGAATCTGGCCCCGCACCTGGGTCCGGTCACGAACCGTATCGCCGAGGTGATCCAGCACTTCCGCCAAGTCGCCGCCCACTTCGCGGTGGATTTCGATTGCCTGTGAGATCGAGAGGAAGTCCTCGCTTCGAGTCCGTCTGGCGACGTCGGCCAGCGACTCACCCAGATCCCGGCCGATCCGCGTTTCGTTGATGATCCGGCTCAGCTCCTCGGACATCGGCGGCTGGCTTTCCTGTGCTGCCGCGTCGACTGCCCTGAGCAGGCTGTGCCCGGCGCGGAGACCTCCGGAGAACATCTGCAGCGTGTCCGGTACCTGCTGGTCGAACTTTGCCCTACGGCGCGAGGAAAAAACGTTCAACAGCAGGTGGAGTCCAAGAGGAGTCAGCAGCGCCAGCAGAACGCTTGCAAAAAGGCCACCCAGGAAGAAGCCGAAGACCGCGGCCATCAGGGTGATGATCCCGCCAATCAGAAGGTAGTCTCCCGGCTCTTTCTGGAGCCCGCATTCGTCCAGCCGCTCCCGGGTCAAGAGACCTGGACCGCGTTTTTTCATGCCCTTGTTCAACGCCCCGACGGCGTGGCCGGTCAGACTCGTCAGGATGGATGGCTGGGTGGGAGAGTCGGGCCGGCGCCTGGACAACGGCAGCGCCGACTTCGGCCTGAGGACAACCCCATACACAAGGAACATGGCGAGATACAGGAGGAACAGTGCCGCCACGAGGATGCCGTTGTCGCCTGTCATGGTTACCGACCCCTTGGCTGCAGCGCGCCGGACAAGGCCGGCGACGTACCGAACACAGCCGGCGATACCTCTATGCCAAGTTCCGCGAAACGGTCCGTGAACCGGGGACGCACGCCCGTCGGGACGGGCTTTCCCAGGAACCGTCCGTTGGCGTCGACGCCAGCCGCGTAGTCGAAGACGAAGGCGTCCTGGAGCGTAACGACGTCCCCCTCCATGCCCTGGACCTCAGTGATGTGGGTGACCCGCCGGGAGCCATCGCGCAGCCTCGAAATGTGAACGATCAGGTTGACCGCCGAGGCAACCTGCTCGCGCACAGCCCTCAGCGGGATATCCATACCTGCCATAAGGACAAGAGTCTCGAGCCTCGCGATGGCGTCCCGGGGAGAGTTCGCGTGGACGGTGGAGATGGAGCCGTCATGGCCGGTGTTCATGGCCTGCAGCATGTCGAGGCATTCGCCGCCACGCACTTCACCCACCACTATGCGGTCCGGGCGCATGCGCAGTGAGTTCCGAACCAGGTCCCGAATGGAGACCTCGCCCCTGCCCTCGATGTTCTGCGGACGGCTCTCGAGGCGTACCACGTGGTCCTGCTGCAGCTGCAGCTCGACGGCGTCCTCGATCGTCACGATCCTGTCATCAACGGGAATGAAGGAGGAGAGCACGTTGAGCAGGGTGGTCTTGCCCGTTCCGGTGCCGCCCGAGACGATGATGTTCATCCGGGCGAGCACGCAGGCCTGCAGGAGTTCAGCCATCTCCGGGGAGAGGCTTCCAAGGGAAACGAGGTTCTGAACCGTCAGCGGATCCCGGCCGAACTTGCGGATGGTGAGTGCAGGCCCGTTGACGGCGAGCGGCGGGATGATGGCGTTGACGCGCGAGCCGTCAGCGAGCCGGGCGTCAACCAACGGCGAGGACTCGTCAATGCGCCTTCCCACCTTGGAAACGATGCGTTCGATCACCCTGCGCAGCGCGTCATCCGAACTGAATTTTGTGTCGGTGACGAAGAGGCGGCCCTGTCGTTCAACGTAGACCTGGTCGAAACGGTTCACCATGATCTCCGTGATGGACGGATCATCCAGGAACCGCTGGATTGGCCCGTGGCCCAGAACGTCGGCGATGATCTCCCGGATGAGCCGCTGCCGCTCGGCCGTTGATAGCGGCACCTGCTCCTCGTCCACCACGATCTTCAGTTCGTCCCGTACGAACTGGTGCAGGTCGTCATCTGCCAGCGATGAGTCGGTGAGCCGTGAGCCCAGTCGTTCAAAAAGGGCCTGCATGGCTCTTTCCTTCAGAGCATTCAGTGCTTCGCTGGCGACCGAAACGGGCGGCGGGAGCTCCAGCGCCGCCTCCGCACTGGCCGCTGCCTCGGCGGTCTGGGCCTCATGCTTCCGCCCGAGAGTGGCTGGCGTCTTCGGCTGGAAAACGTCGCCTGGCGGTTTGGTGGTGTCTGGCTCAGCCTTGGCCTCGCCACGGAGGAGCTGGAACCGGTCTGAGAGGCTCACTGTACTACCGCCCTTCTGTGCAGCTTCTTATGAGGTCGTTCTTCCCAATTCGGCTTGAAGCGCTCCACCAGTTGGCGGAGGCCTTTCGCGGCAGGGTCGCGGCTGCCGTCCTGCAGCACGGGAACGCCTTTGTTCGTCGAATAGGGCATGGACTTAGAGCGGGGAAGTGCCACGTCCACCGGGGCGCCGATGGTGGCCTCGATGTCCTGAAGTGTGAGGCCGGCCCGCCGATCGGCCATGTTGAGCACCACGTGGCGCTGCTCGGGCACCAGATTGAGTTCGGTCAGGATCTTGAAGCCCGTCCGGAGGCCGCGGATGCTCGGGATGTCCATGCCGCAGATCCAGACGGCGTCGGTCGCCTGTTCCAGGGTCGCGAGCACGTGCTCACCCAAGCCCGGAGCCGTATCCACCACCACGTAGTGAAACTCCTCTCGCAGCTGGATGAGAAGCCTGGTGACGTGTTCGCCGGTGATCCTGTCCATCTCCACAGGGTTCCGCGGTGCGCAAAGGGCGTAGATGCCGGCCGGATGAACGGTGAGGTAGGTCTTAAGGACCATGGAATCCTGGCTGGCGGCCCCCACCACGGCATCCGTAATGGTGTGTTCCGGGTCCAGCATCAGGCCGCTGGCCACGTCACCGAACTGGAGGTCCAGGTCCACGATCACCACCGTCATCGGTGCGGACTTGCCAAGCCCGACGGCGAGATTGGTCGCCACCGTGGTCTTGCCGACCCCGCCTTTGGGCGACATGACGGCAATGATCCTGCCGCCGGCACCGTGATCGGCGTGCTCGGACGTACCGGGACCCAAACCCCGACGGCGGCCCGCGGCGGCAAGTGCAGCACGCTCCAGCATGACGCGGATTGAGTCCGGATCCGCGGCCGGGTCGAGGAGGTCCCTTACCCCGGATCGCATGGCCTGCAGGACCACCTCCTTCGTTTCCGGCTCTACCAGGACCACGCTGATCTCCGGATACTGGAGGTCCATGACTGACGCCAGCTTCAGCGACCCGTCGACTGGCAACCCGGGGCCGAGTATCAGCACTTCGGGCGGTTCGCCGGCGAGCTGGCGGAGGAAATCATGGGGGCTCTCCGGCAGGTAGTCCGCCTGGAAGACATGGAGTGACCCGTGCATCCCGGCCACTGCCAGCTGCATTCGTCTTTCGAAGTCGGTGTTGGGGGTGATGAGGACGAAGCGGCTCATCGGAACAACCTGGCCCTGTTCACGACGCCCGACGTGCCCTCGACCGCACCTGCCGGTTCTTTGGAGAGGTAGACCGTGCCGAACTCTGTGGCGTAAATGATCCGTTCGGCGTCTGCCGCGTTGCGGGCCACGGTGATCAGGTAGGTGTCGTCGGACGTCGTCTTCTTTTTGGATGTAAGTGAACCCTTGGTCGCGTCATCTTCGGCGGCTGGGTCCTGGGATTTGGCTGCGCTGCCGTTGCTGAACTGGGCCGCGGTGACGAGGACCTTGTGAAAGGTCAGCTGGGTCTCGCTGGAGGCGGACGTGGCGCCATCGACTGAGAGGAAGATGCCGACAGAGTCGCCGGCGGCCMGGGTGCCGCCGACCACGCGTTCGATGGGGAGCTTGAGCGTGATTTCCTGAAGCCCCWGCGGTACGGCCACTCTGGAGGGGCCGATCAGGGAAGCGGCGTCGACCATGCGTGTGGACAGCAGCTGCTCTCCTGGCATGAGCGCCACGCCCGTGACCTTCTGCCCGACATCGGACAGGTCCGTGACGGCACCGGCGGCGACGGCCGACTTCGGAACGTCCTTCTTGACCACGTCGCCGGCCATCTTATCGATGCCTGTACCGGCAGAAATGGCTTTCTCGACGACGTAAACGGATTCTGTTTCGGTGTTGGCAAGGGCACGTTTGTCTGCATTTTGAACGTAGGTTACCAGCAAAACAGTTCCAATAATGGCCACAAGTAAAGCGGCAATGCCTCCCAATAGACGAATTTTCATTGTGTCCCCTAGCTAGATTAGTTAATAAGGCGAATGGCAACAGTGCCTAAATCGTCTCCGGTACCTGAATTGCCGCCGAATGAATCGATGGACTCAAATTTCTTGAACTTGCCGATAATGCCCCGGCAGGGATCCACGCAGGCGGTAGCCGGAGTGGGAGAACTGTTGAAAGTCCTGGGGCCCGAAGAACCGCCGCCAAACTTCCAGCCGACCATTTGAAATGTTGCGTAACCCCGGATATTAAACCAGCCATTACCTTTGTCCTTGCCATCATTGTCGAACACGGGGAACACCCCGAGGACGTCGTCGCCGGCCTGGATGGAGTTGATCCAACCCTGGAGGACGGAGTCGCAGTTTTGGCCCGGTTTGTTCGGATAATCAGCGCCGGGGTCATAGACCGCGTTATCCTCCGTGTCCGTCGTCGCCTTGCACTCGCCGCCGTTCTGGCTCAGCCAGCCGAAGCCGCCAGGAATCGCGTGACCTGACGTCGAGGTGCAGCCCGCCATGCCGGGCTTGTAACGGATCTGCTGGAGCGCGCCTGTCTCCACCGCGTCGGTGAGATCGTATTGACACTCGGAGAACGCGAGCGGAAAGCCTGCGCCGGAACCCGGCACTTCGATACTCGCCGTTGCATGCGCACCGACGCTTGCTCCAGGTGCGCTCAGGGCGCTGGCAAACAGCTTGTTGAGGACGCTGCTGCCGCCGTTCTGGGTGGTGGTCCGGACCGTCACCTGGTTCGGGACCGACAGTTCGACTTCGGAGACGTTCGACTGGCCGTCATTGGAGTTGCCGTTGGCCAGTGCAGAAGCGATGGCTTCGGCCTCGGCCTGGTTGCAGCCCGCCTTGTGGCAGGCCTGGGCAACGGCTATTGCGCTGGCATCAGCCCCGTTCTGAAGTTGCGCCCGTTCGGCGAAGATCTGCCCTACGTCGACGGCCAGGGCGCCGGCGCCGATGAGGACAAGCATCATGACGGCCACCAGCACGCCAGCCGCGCCGCGCTCGCTGTCCCTTCGGATTGTCTTCAGCCGCCGCATCTCATGGCTCCTACTCCCGTTAGGGTGACTGTGCTGCCGAAAATGCCGGTAAGCGTCGAAGCTGGGTACGTGATGGTCACCGTCATCGTGTCTCCGTCACTGCAGGCAGCCGGGGCAAAGGCATATGCGAAGCTCCCGGCGTTAAGCCCGGGCGCGCCTCCGGCAGCGGCCACCGCGGCTGCTGCCTGATCATCCGAGATGGCCATTTCCCTGGCAGCCTCCCGGGCTGCCTGCGTGACAGAAATTTGGAGGTTGTAGGCGTAGGAAAACTCGACGATGCCGGCCACCAGGGCCAGTAATATCGGCGCGACGAGGGCGAACTCAACGGCCACCGCCCCGCGGTCCCGCCAGATGGTTCTGGATCTGCTGCGTTTCACTGGAACTCCCGCGAATAGTTACAGCTGGAGGTGGTAGGGTGCGCCGCGTTCGGCTGGGGCGAACGCGACGCACCGATGGGTTCACATTGCGACCGCTAGTTCGCCCAGCCTGTAACGGTGGTGCCGAGGTCGGTGAACCACGTATTGAGTGCGCCGCCGAAAGCCGTAACTCCGCCGATGACAGCGAATGCGATAAAAGCAATGAGCAGCGAATACTCGGTTGCGGTGGCGCCCTTTTCTGATGACAGTCGGTCCTTGACTCCCGAAACGAAAGCAAGCACCGAGACCATGAGTGTAGTCATTGTGATTTCCTTAAATTCGATGGAATAATTCACCGAATTCCAGCGTCCCCCATATGCCGCGAAGGGCTGGTTCTTCGATAGCTAAAGAATTCCACCGGGGCAGAAATGCAACAATGCGTAGCCATACCCGACTTTTGAGGGGGGACACTTAGTGGCCCCCTCAAATAGGTACTCACATAGAAAATTCCAAGGTCCGGTAATCACTTGGATTCATAAGCCAGGCTTGGCTTTGTTCTCGGAAAACTACTAAGAGGGGCACTGTCCGAAATGCGTCAGGAGGCGAACAGGACCATCCCCAGGGCGGCCGCCAGCATGGAGGGCCCAAAGGCCACGTCGGATGATTTTTCGGTGCGCTTAAGCGAAATCAAGACGACGGAGAAAATCCCGCCCAGCACGAAGCCCAGGGCTCCGCCGTAGAACAGCTGGCTCCAGCCCAAGTAGCCCAGGTAGAGGCCCACCGGAGCAGCAAGCTTCACGTCGCCCATTCCTATGCCGTTGGGCGAGATAATCGCCAGAATCAGGAAGCCTACGAACAGGATGGCGGCGCCGGCGGCCGCACGAAGCAGCTCGGCCCAGCCTGAAGTGGCCGTGCTGCTGAGAGTGAGCAGTGCCAGGCCGGCAAAGAGCAGGGACAAAACCAGGGGATTGGGCAGTAGATGGTGGGCCAGATCAATCCGGGCCAGTTGCACGGCGAGTACACCGAGCGCCAGGAAGGCGGGTAGTGACCAGTCCACACCGAACCGCAGCGCGAAGGCGGCGCAGAGAACGCCGGTGAGCGCCGCCGTCGTAATTCTTGTCCTTATGCCCGGGAGCCCACCAAGGCGGGGGAGCAGGCGCGCGATCAGCAGCTCAGCCAGTATGCAAAGGAGAATTCCAAGCAGGCCGGCGGCAAGCGCAAACAGCGGACTGGCGCTGGCGGTTACACCCACAATGGACACAGAGACTCCCTGGCTGGAACGGATCGGCGCAGACCAAGGCGCGTTGCACCCTGAGACCGGATACCCCATTTTGACCCTGACGCCCGGTTCACGCTATTCTTAGTAGCCGTTGTGCGTGTCCTTTTCCGATGATGCGTGCCCGCTGAGAATCCGGTTGCAGGATAACTACTCCTCGGGCATATTCGGGACTTCTGGACCACTGGATTCATAGAGCCCTCACCTCTGTTCCGGTAGCGCATAGATAGTAGGTGCACCTTAGAGTGACGCCTAAAACAAGAACGCCAGAACAAGAACGAGGCAAACACCGTGCGTACGTACACCCCGAAGCCCGGCGATATCAACCGCCAGTGGCACGTCATTGACGCCACCGACGTTGTCCTTGGTCGTCTCGCCAGCCAGACCGCAATCCTGCTGCGCGGCAAGCACAAGGCCACCTTTGCGTCCCACATGGACATGGGCGATTTCGTCATCATCATCAACGCTGAAAAGGTAGCCCTCACCGGCGCCAAGCTGGAGCAGAAGCGCGCATACCGCCACTCCGGCTACCCGGGCGGCCTGACCTCCGTCAACTACGCGGAGCTGCTGGAATCCAACCCGGTCCGGGCCGTGGAGAAGGCCATCAAGGGCATGCTCCCGAAGAACTCCCTCGCTGCACAGCAGCTGGGCAAGCTGAAGGTGTACCGCGGTGCTGAGCACCCGCACGCCGCCCAGCAGCCCAAGACTTTCGAAATCACCCAGGTCGCCCAGTAGTCCTGGCCACCAACCAACTTATCTATACAAGGAGAACCGTGGCTCAGAACGAAGAGACCACCGAAGCCGTTGTGGCAGAGGAAAACCCGACCAGCTACACCTCGGAAAGCGGTCCTGCAGAAGCAGAAGCGCCGAAGAAGGAACGCCCGGCACTGACCGTCGCCGGCGCAGCAGTTGGCCGTCGCAAGGAAGCCGTCGCACGCGTTCGCATCGTGCCCGGCACCGGCAAGTGGGTCATCAACGGCCGCGAACTGGCCAACTACTTCCCGAACAAGCTGCACCAGCAGGACGTCAACGAACCCTTCAAGATCCTCGATCTTGACGGCGCCTACGACGTCATTGCCCGCATCCACGGTGGCGGCATTTCCGGCCAGGCCGGCGCCCTGCGCCTCGGCATCGCCCGTTCACTGAACGAGATCGACACCGAGAACAACCGCGCCACCCTGAAGAAGGCCGGTTACCTGCGCCGTGACGCCCGCGTCATCGAACGTAAGAAGGCCGGTCTCAAGAAGGCCCGCAAGGCTCAGCAGTACTCGAAGCGTTAATTCGCTTCCGAAGCGCTGCCGCTTCACAGAAGCCCGTCCCGCCGTTCGGCGGGACGGGCTTCTGCCGTTAAGCCTTTGTGACCTGGCGGGATGCCCCCTTGAGCAGGCCAAACGTCCCCGGACGCCAGGCGGTCCCCTTGCCGGGGGCCGCCCGAGGCAGGGGCGGGGACCTGCATCGTCTAAACTTGACCCGATGTCTACATTATTTGGAACAGACGGTGTCCGTGGCCTGGCGAACGGCCTGCTGACTGCCGAGCTCGCACTGCAGCTGGCCCAGGCCGCCGCCGTCGTGCTTGGCCATGAACGCACCAGCGAGGGTGCGCGGCCGCGCGCCGTGGTGGCAAGGGACCCCCGCGCCAGCGGTGAGTTCATCGCCGCGGCCGTGGAGGCAGGGCTTTCCAGCTCCGGAATCGACGTCTATGACGCCGGCGTGCTTCCCACCCCCGCGGCCGCCTACCTAGTGGCGGACCTTAACGCGGACTTCGGCGTGATGATTTCCGCCTCGCACAACCCAGCGCCTGACAACGGGATCAAGTTCTTCGCCCGCGGCGGCCAGAAACTCCCCGACGAGGTGGAGGACGCCATCGAGGAACAGATGGGCAAGGAGCCCGTCCGGCCTGTCGGCGGTGAAGTGGGCCGCATCCAGCGCTTCTCCGACGCCGAGGACCGCTACATCGTCCACCTGCTGGGCACCCTCCCGCACAACCTTGACGGACTGAAGGTGGTCTTGGACTGCGCCCACGGAGCCGCCAGCGGCTGTTCCCCGCAGGTCTTTAAGGATGCCGGAGCCGAGGTTGTGGTCATCGGAGCCGAGCCGGACGGCCTGAACATCAATGAGGGCGTGGGCTCCACGCACCTGGGACCGCTCAAGGCCGCGGTGGTGGCGCACGGAGCAGACCTCGGCATCGCCCATGACGGCGACGCCGACCGCTGCCTCGCCGTGGACCACGAGGGCAACGAGGTGGACGGTGACCAGATCATGGCCATCATCGCCATCGCGCTCAAGGACGCCGGCAAGCTTACGGACAATGTCCTGGTTGCCACCGTGATGAGCAACCTCGGACTGAAGATCGCCCTGCGCAATGCCGGCATCGAGGTCCGCGAGACCGGGGTGGGTGACCGTTACGTCCTTGAGGAAATGCGCGACGGCGGTTTCAACCTCGGCGGCGAACAGTCCGGCCACGTGATCCTCGCCGACTACGCCACCACCGGCGACGGCGTCCTGACCGGCCTGCAGCTCGCAGCGCAGGTGGCCCTCACCGGCCGCCCGCTGAAAGAGCTCGCCACCGTCATGACCAAGCTCCCGCAGGTCCTCATCAACGTGAAGGGCGTGGACCGCAGCCGGGTCAGCGGCGACGAAGCCCTCGCAGCGGCCGTCAAGCTGGCCGAAGCCGAGCTCGGCGACACCGGCCGTGTGCTGCTCCGCCCTTCCGGCACCGAACCCGTGGTCCGCGTCATGGTGGAAGCCGGCACCCAGGAGACCGCCCAGGTCATCGCCGAGCGACTGGCCCAGGTGGTCAAGCGCGAGCTGGCGCTGGATCCCGTCCCGACTGAGCTCGTCCGCTAGGGCAGCTCCCGCAGCACCGAGAATTAAGAAAGCGGTCCGCCTCCCTCTCGGAAGGCGGACCGCTTTTGTCTCATTGGATTGCTCGCCGGGGCGATTACCGGGTGGGCTGTTTGCGCAGCTCGTCCCGGATTTCCTTCAGCAGAGCGATCTGGGGATCCTCGGCTGCTTCCTTCTTCACTTCCTGTCCAATGCCCAGCTTGCGGTTCCGGTGCTCGATCAGCCGGTTCATCGGCAGGATGATGACGAAGTAGATCGCGGCCGAAACCAGCAGGAAGTTGACCACAGCGGTAAGCAGGACGCCGATCCGTACGTCGCCGAAGGCCAGGAAATCATCAAAGTTGGGCTGTCCGACGAGCAGCGAGATCAGGGGCATCATGACACTCTTGACCAGCGCGTCCACCACTGAGCTGAACGCTGCGCCGATGACCACGGCCACGGCCAGGTCAATGACATTGCCTTTGAGAATGAATTTTTTGAATCCGGTAAGCATGGGTCCAAGCTATCGCACCGGTCCTCGCCGGCGGGCAGCGGTTACGCGCGCCAAGGGCAGCGGTTACAGGTAAGCAGGGCAGCGGTTACGGGTAACCGGGCGCCGCTTCGAGCCCGAAATACTCCTCGAGGGTGGCGATTCCGCGCTTCCGCATGTCGCTGGCCGCCTCGACGCCGACATATCTCAGGTGCCACGACTCGTAGTAATACCCCGTAATCGGATGCAGCATCCACGGGTACCGCACCACGAAGCCGAACCGGTACGCGTTGGCCTTGGCCCACACAGCGGCCGGCTGCTCGGCGAAGCAGGGCTGGAAACTGCACGCGCCGCCGCCGTCGCCGATGTCGAACGCCCAGCCTGTCTGGTGCTCGGAATGCCCGGGCCGCGCCGAGGCGGTGTCGGCAGCGGCCTGCCCCCGCGCGCTGACGTAGCCGTTGTAGGTGGCTGTCTGCGTGGCGTAGGACCGGTAGCCGCTGGCCAGCGTCATGGTCACGCCGTCCGCCGCCGCTGCCGCGAACATCTTTTCCGCGGCGGCCGCCGTGGTGCGGTTCAGCAGCGCTGCCTCGCCGGAAACGGCAAGGGCAACGCCCGGCTGGACAAGATCCCGCGGAACAAAGTTGGCCGGCTTCAGCGGGCGCCGCTTGTTGACCACAACCCAGGGGCTGGTTGGGTTGGTCAGTGAGTACTGCTTGGGCAGCCGGGAGGCGGCCGACGGCGGCGCTGGTGCTGCCGTCGGGGCGGCGGCTGCCGACGGCGGTGCTGCCGCGGACGCCGCGGCAGAACCGGAGGGAGGCGCGGTGGCAGAGGGCGACGCGGTGGCGGAAGCCCGCGCCGACGCGCTGCCGGCAGATGCGCCGGGTGACCCGGACGCCGACGGGGGTGCCGGCGTCGTACTTCCCGTGGCGGAAGGTGCCGCGGCAGGACCTGCGGGTGTGCAGGCCGCCAGCGCGGACAGGCTGGCGCCGGCGAGGAGGAATCGGGTGACTATACGGCGGCCGGGCGCAGCCGCTTTAGGGGCCGCGGCTTCCTGTGCTGACGCTGTCTGTGCCGCCCGGTCCGCGGCGGGGGAGCAGTCGTAGCACACCTGTGCTAGACCTTCCTTAGCAGCATGCGGCGGATGGAGTGGTCGGCTTCCTTGGTGAGCACCAGCTGGGCCCGTCCCCTCGTGGGCAGCACATTCTCTTCAAGGTTCGGCTCGTTGATCCGCTTCCAGATTTCGCGGGCCGTGGTCTCGGCCTCGGAATCGGAGAGGGTGGCGTAGCGGTGGAAGTATGACTCTGGCTGGGCGAACGCGGTGGAGCGCAGCTTCCGGAACCGGTCCACATACCATTCCTCGATGTAGGAGGTCTTGGCATCCACGTAGATGGAGAAGTCAAAGAAGTCGCTCAGTGCCAGTCCCTGCCGGCCGTCATGCCGGGGACGCGCGGGCGCCAGGACGTTCAGGCCTTCAACGATGAGGACGTCCGGGCGGCGGACCACCACTTCCTTGCCGGGCACGATGTCGTAGGTGACGTGTGAGTACCAGGGCGCCCGGACTTCCTCCGCGCCGCCCTTGATCTCACTCACGAAACGCAGCAGCGCCCTGCGGTCGTAGGACTCCGGGAAGCCCTTGCGCTCGAGCAGCTGGCGGCGCTTGAGTTCGGCGAGCGGGTACAGGAACCCGTCGGTGGTGATCAGCTCAACGTTGGGGGTGCCCGGCCAGCGCCGCAGCATTTCCCGGAGCACACGGGCGATGGTGGACTTGCCCACGGCCACCGAACCGGCGACACCAATGACGAACGGGGTGCGCTGGGTCTGCTCACCCAGGAACGTCGTGGTGGCCGCGTGCAGCTGGCCTGCCGCCTCCACATACAGGTGCAGCAGCCGGGACAGCGGCAGGTAGACCTCCCGGACCTCCTTCATGTCCAGGGGGTCACCGAGCCCACGAAGGCGCAGCACATCCTCTTCGTTAAGGGGCTGTTCCATCTGGGCTGCGAGCCGGGACCAGGTCTGCCGGTCCAGCTCCACGAACGGCGAGACACCCTCCCCGTTCGCTTCATTGCGTTGCGAAGTCACCCTAGAGATTCTGCCCTCCGCGACGCCGAGAGCGAAATGCGTGCGGACGTAAACTGCCTGATGACGGGCCGGTTGGGGCCTCACGCGTGCTTTGCCGGCGGCCGTTTGGCGGCCTTCCGGCATGCTGCGGCGGAGGTTGTCCGACGTCCGGTCTCCCCAAAGCCGGTTAGGCTTATACCCATGTGTGGAATCGTGGGTTATGTAGGGCGTACGTCGGGCCGGGCTGATGCCGGGCACACGGCGCTGGATGTTGTTCTTGAGGGTCTGCGCCGCCTGGAGTACCGGGGCTATGACTCGGCGGGTGTCGCCGTGGTTGCCGGCGGGGAGATTTTCTCGCGGAAGAAGTCCGGGAAGCTGAGCAATCTGCTCGCTGAACTGGAGGCGCGGCCTCTGCCGGAGTCGATGACCGGTATCGGCCACACGCGCTGGGCCACGCACGGCGGGCCTACGGATCAGAACGCGCACCCGCACCTGTCTGATGGCGGGAAGCTGGCGCTGATCCACAACGGCATCATTGAAAACTTCGCCGAGCTCAAGCTTGAGCTCGTGGCCAAGGGTGTGGAGTTCGCTTCCGAGACCGACACCGAGGTGGCCGCGGCGCTGCTGGGCGACATCTTCCGCAACAAGCTCGGCGGCGACGTCTCCGACGGCGGCCTGACCAAGGCCATGGAGCTGGCCTGCCAGCGCCTTGATGGTGCGTTCACGCTGCTGGCGGTGCACGCGGACCAGCCCGATGTGGTGGTCGCGGCCCGCCGCAACTCACCGCTCGTGGTTGGCCTGGGCGAGGGCGAGAACTTCCTGGGCTCGGACGTGTCCGGGTTCATCGACTACACCCGCCGCGCGGTGGAGCTCGGCCAGGACCAGATCGTGACGATCACCGCGGATTCCGTGGTGATCACCGACTTCTTCGGCGCCCCCGCGGAGGGCAAGGAATACCACGTGGACTGGGACCCGGAATCGGCGGAAAAGGGCGGCTTCCCGTCCTTCATGGAGAAGGAAATCCATGACCAGCCCGACGCCGTGGCCCAGACCCTGCTGGGACGGTCGGACATTCACGGGAAGCTGACGCTGGATGAGCTGCGGATCGACCCGGCGCTGCTCAAGAGCGTGGACAAGATCATCGTCCTGGCCTGCGGCACGTCCGCGTACGCCGGGCAGGTCGCGAAGTACGCGATCGAGCACTGGTGCCGGATCCCCACTGAGGTGGAGCTCTCCCATGAGTTCCGCTACCGCGACCCGATCGTGGACGCGAACACCCTGATCGTGTCGATCTCCCAGTCCGGGGAGACCATGGACACGCTGATGGCGGTCCGGTACGCGAAGGAACAGGGCGCGAAGACCCTGTCGATCTGCAACACCAACGGTTCCACGATCCCGCGTGAGTCCGACGCCGTGCTGTACACGCACGCCGGTCCGGAGATCGCGGTGGCGTCCACGAAGGCGTTCCTGGCCCAGATCACAGCCGCCTACCTGCTGGGCCTGTATTTGGCACAGCTGCGCGGGAACAAGTTCCAGGGCGAGATCAAGGACATCTTGGCGGACCTGGGCAAGATCCCGGCCAAGATCCAGCGGATCCTGGACAACGAGGGCCAGATCAAGGAACTCGGGCGGTCCATGGCGGATGCGAAGTCCGTGCTGTTCCTGGGCCGGCACGTCGGGTTCCCCGTGGCCATGGAAGGCGCGCTCAAGCTCAAGGAGCTCGCCTACATCCACGCCGAGGGTTTCGCCGCCGGTGAGCTCAAGCACGGCCCGATCGCGCTGATCGAGGAAGGCCAGCCGGTGTTCGTGGTGGTCCCGTCCCCGCGCGGGCGCGACTCGCTGCACTCCAAGGTGGTCTCGAACATCCAGGAAGTCCGGGCCCGCGGCGCGAAGACCATCGTCATCGCCGAGGAAGGCGATGAGGCTGTGAAGGCTTACGCGGAGCACGTCTTCTACATCCCGGAGACCCCCACCCTCCTGGCGCCCCTGCTGGCCACCGTGCCGCTGCAGATCTTCGCCCTCGAACTCGCCACGGCCAAGGGATACGACGTGGACCAGCCACGCAACCTGGCCAAGAGCGTCACCGTAGAGTAAGCCCATGATTGTTGGCATCGGCGTAGACGTCGTGGACATTGAGCGCTTCGGCCGTCAGCTGGAGCGAACCCCCGGGCTGCGCGACCGGCTGTTCGTTCCGGCCGAGCGCGAGCTGAACACCCGCTCCCTGGCTGCGAGGTTTGCCGCCAAGGAAGCCGTGGCCAAGGTCCTTGGGGCCCCGGCCGGCATGAACTGGCAGGACTGCTGGATCGGGCTGGACCAGAACGGCCCAACGATCCAGGTCAAGGGCACAGTGCTGGCCGTGGCGGAGGCCAAGGGCGTCAAGCGCTGGCACCTGTCCATGAGCCACGACGGCGGCATCGCCACCGCCACCGTCCTGGCCGAGGGCTGATACCGAACGGATCGGACTGAATGATCAGCGCCTATACCGGAACCCAGATACGAGAGGCTGAAAAGCCTTTACTGGATTCAGGTATGGGCGCTGTTCTCATGCAGCGGGCAGCCCACGGCCTTGCCAATGCGGTCATTGGCGAGCTTCGCTCCGGGGGCCGTCGGCTCTACGGTTCCAGCGTTGTGGTGTTGGCCGGCAAGGGGAACAACGGCGGCGACGGCCTGTTCGCGGCCGCGCGCCTTGCCGGACGGGGCATGCGGACGACGGCGGTCCTCGCCTCGGGCAGCGCCCATCCCGAAGCGCTGGCGGCCTTTGAGCGGGCCGGTGGCCGGGTCCGGCACCTGACCGACGCCAACCTCGGCGAGCTGGCAGCGGAAACCGGCAGGGCCGACGTCGTGATTGACGCCCTGCTGGGAACCGGCGCGCAGGGCGGGCTCCGCGGAGCCTCCGCCGGGCTCGTATCCCTGCTTGCCGCCGGTCCGCACGGCCTGGTGGTGGCCTGCGACGTGCCGAGCGGCGTGAACTCCGATACCGGGGAAGCGGCGGAACCGGTGCTCCCGGCCGATCTCACCGTCACGTTCGGCGGCGCCAAGGCCGGCCTGCTGGCGGACCCGGGCGCCGACTTTGCCGGGACTGTCCGTGTGATTCCGATCGGGATCGAGGAAGGGCTTCCCTGGCCGGCGCTGCGGCGCCTGGAAGCTTCCGATCTGGCCGCGCTCCTGCCCAAACCCGGTCGCCGCTCACACAAGTATTCCCGGGGCGTCCTCGGGGTGGTTGCCGGGTCCCCGGCGTATCCGGGCGCCGCCGTGCTCGCCTGCCGCGGGGCCCTCGCTGCCGGGGCCGGCATGGTGCGGTATGTCGGCCCGCCCGACGTTGCCGACCTCATCCGGCACACCTGCCCCGAGGTGGTGTGCAGCTCCGGGACCGTGGCCGAAACCCACGTCCAGGCGTGGCTCGTGGGTTCAGGCATGGACGGCTCGGATGACGAGCAGATGCAGCGGGTCCGTGACGCCGCGGATTCAGGCCTGCCTACCGTGGCGGACGCCGGCGCGCTGCCGGCACTGCCTGATGTCCTCGCGCCGCAGGTGGTGCTCACCCCGCACGCCGGCGAGCTGGCAACGCTGCTGACGCGCCTCGGAGCCGGCCTGGACCGCGCCGCCGTGGAGGCCTCGACGCTCGCAGCGGCCCGCCAGGCTGCAGGTCTCACCGAGGCCACCGTGCTGCTCAAAGGCGCCACGACGCTGGTGGCATCGCCGTACCAGGACTTCTACAGCCAGGCCGACGGTACGCCGTGGCTGGCAACGGCCGGCAGCGGCGACGTGCTGGCCGGGGTTATCGGTGCGCTGCTCGCCCAGGTGGGGTCCGACGTCGGCCGTTTCAGGGAACTTGGCATCGACCCGGACGAGCGGTGGGCGGCGATCGCCGCCATGGGGGCCAGCCTGCACGGCCGCGCCGGAAACGCCGCATCGGACGGCGCGCCACTGACCGCGGGACGTATTGCCGACGCCCTACCCGAAATCTGGGATAAAGTAAGCACGCTTAGTAATCAGCCGGCCGGTAATCGTAATAGTCACACCTACCGGCTACGGTAAGACCTAGTTCCCGGCGGTGACGCACGACATACCGGCCGGACACAAGTGTTGGACAACGTAATAGGAGCACGAATGGAAATCTGGCCCGGAACGGCGTACCCCCTTGGCGCCACCTTCGACGGAACCGGAACCAACTTCGCATTGTTCAGCGAAAGGGCAGAGAAAGTCGAGCTGTGCCTCTTCGAGGAGGACGGCACTGAAACCCGCGTAGAGGTCGGGGAAGTGGACGGGTATGTGTGGCACTGCTACCTGCCCCAGGTCCAGCCCGGCCAGAAGTACGGCTTCCGCGTCCACGGCCCTTATGACCCGGACTCAGGCAACCGCTTCAACCCGAACAAGCTCCTCCTGGACCCGTACGCCAAGGCAGTGCACGGCCAGATCGATTGGGATCCCGCCCTGTTCTCGTACAACATGGGCGACCCCGACTCCCGCAATGACAAGGACTCGGCGCCCCACATGATGATGGGCGTGGTCATCAACCCGTTCTTCGACTGGGACGGCGACCACCTCCCGCGGATCCCGTACCACCAGTCCGTGATCTACGAAGCCCACGTCAAGGGCCTCACGCAGCTCCACCCCGAGATCCCCGAGGAGCAGCGCGGCACCTACGCCGGCGTGGCCCACCCCTCGGTCATCTCCCACCTGCAGAAGCTCGGCATCACCGCCATCGAGCTCATGCCGGTGCACCAGTTCGTCAACGACGGCATCCTTGAGGACAAGGGGCTGAACAACTACTGGGGCTACAACACCATCGGGTTCTTCGCCCCGCACAACAGCTACAGCTCCACCGGCGACACCGGCCAGCAGGTTCAGGACTTCAAGGCCATGGTCCGCTCGCTCCACCGCGCCGGCATCGAAGTCATCCTCGACGTGGTGTACAACCACACGGCAGAGGGCAACCACCTCGGGCCCACGCTGTCCTTCAAGGGCATCGACAACGCCGCTTATTACCGTCTGATGGACGGCGATGAAAAGCACTACATGGACTACACCGGCACCGGCAACTCGCTGAACGTCCGCCAGCCGCACTCCCTGCAGCTGCTCATGGACTCCCTGCGTTACTGGGTGACCGAGATGCACGTGGACGGGTTCCGCTTCGACCTCGCGTCCACGCTGGCCCGCGAGTTCTACGACGTCGACAAGCTGTCCACCTTCTTCGAACTCATCCAGCAGGACCCCGTTGTCTCGCAGGTGAAGCTCATCGCGGAACCGTGGGACGTTGGCCCCGGCGGCTACCAGGTGGGCAACTTCCCGCCGCAGTGGACGGAATGGAACGGAAAGTACCGCGACACCGTCCGTGACTTCTGGCGCGGCGAGCCAGCCACCTTGGGCGAATTCGCCTCGCGCATCACCGGATCCGCAGACCTCTACGAGCACTCCGGCCGCCGCCCGGTTGCGTCCATCAACTTCGTCACCGCCCACGACGGCTTCACCCTCGCGGACCTGGTCTCCTACAACGAGAAGCACAACGACGCCAACGGCGAAGGCAACAACGACGGCGAATCGCACAACCGGTCCTGGAACTGCGGAGCCGAAGGGCCCACGGAGGACGCGAAGGTGCTGGGACTGCGCGCCCGGCAGCAGCGGAACTTCATCGCCTCGCTGCTGCTCTCGCAGGGCGTGCCCATGCTCCTGCACGGCGACGAACTGGGCCGCACCCAGCGCGGAAACAACAACGGCTACTGCCAGGACTCCGAACTGACCTGGATCAACTGGGACAACGTGGACCAGCCGCTGATCGAGTTCACGGCCGCCGTAAACTCGCTGAGGGCCAAGCACCCCACGTTCAGGCGCAGCCGGTTCTTCGATGGCCGGCCCGTCCGGCGCGGTGAAGGCGAACGTCTGCCGGACATCGAATGGCTGGACCCGGACGGCAACACCATGCAGCCGGAGGACTGGGACAGCGGGTTCGGCCGGTCCGTAGGCGTATTCCTCAACGGTGACGGCATCCAGGGCAAGGACAACCGCGGGCGCCGCATCACGGATGTCAACTTCGTGCTGTACTTCAACGCGCACGATGGCGACGTCGTGTTCAAGCTCCCGTCGGATGAATACGCCCCGGCCTGGGACGTCATCATCGACACCGCCGGCGCGGGTGCCGATTCCGAACCCGTGCAGGCTGGCGGCAAGCTCAACGTCGCAGCGAAATCGCTCGTGGTGCTGCGTGCCCACAGTGCGCCGGAGGAGGAACCGGACCACTCGGTGGCCGCCTCCCTTGCGGCGCTGACGCAGACGGCGACGACCGAGACTGCGGCGCTCACGGCACCTACCTTTCCGGAGCCGAAGAAGACGAAGAAAGCCTGGGCCGAGCCGGAAGAGACTCCTGTTGAGGAGCCGGAAGAGACCCCTGTTGAGGAGACTCCTGAACAGAAGCCGGCAGATCCTGAACAGAAGCCGGCGGAGGCTCCTGTACAGAAGCCGGCAACCAAGCGGAGCCGCAAGCCGGCGGGCAAGCAGGGCGGGACGCGCTCATGAGGACGCCCGTCTCCACCTACCGGCTGCAGATCCGGGAGGGGTTCACGCTGTTTGATGCCGCCGAAACGGTGCCTTACCTGAAGTCGCTCGGCGTGGACTGGGTCTACCTGTCGCCCATCCTGAAGGCGGAGAGCGGTTCCGACCACGGCTATGACGTCACGGATCCCTCCGTGGTGGATCCGGAGCGCGGCGGCCCGGAGGGGCTAGCGGCGGTTTCGAAGGCAGCCCGCGCTGCGGGAATGGGTGTACTGATCGACATCGTGCCCAACCATGTGGGCGTGGCCTCGCCGGTGCAGAACCCCTGGTGGTGGTCGCTGCTCAAGGAGGGCCGCGGGTCCCGCTATGCCGAGGCGTTCGACGTCGACTGGGACCTGGCCGGGGGCCGAATCCGTATCCCCGTCTTGGGCAGCGATGACGATCTGGACCAGCTCGAGATCAAGGACGGCGAGCTGCGGTACTACGACCACCGCTTCCCGCTGGCCGAGGGCAGCTATGCCGAGGGCGACTCGCCGAGGGACGTCCATGGCCGGCAGCACTACGAACTCATCGGCTGGCGCCGTGCAGACAATGAGCTGAACTACCGTCGGTTTTTCGCGGTAAACACGCTGGCCGGCATTCGCGTCGAGGTGCCGTCCGTCTTTGACGAGGCACATGAAGAAGTGGTGCGCTGGTTCAATGAGGGTCTTGCGGACGGACTGCGGATCGACCACCCGGACGGCCTCGCCGATCCGGAGGGATACCTCGAACGGCTCCGCGGAGCCACCGGGGGAGCGTACCTGCTCATCGAAAAGATCCTGGAGCCGGGAGAGCAGCTGCCTGCCGGTTTCGAGTGCGAAGGCACCACCGGCTACGACGCCCTCGCCGACGTCGACCGGATCTTCGTCGATCCGCAGGGACGCGAAGCGCTGGACCGGCTCGACGCACAGCTCCGCGGCGGCGAAGCTGCGGATTACCAGGCCATGATCCGCGGCACCAAGCGGCGGATCACCGACGGCATCCTCCACTCGGAGATCCTGCGGCTCGCCAGGCTGGTGCCTGGCGACGCCGGAATCCCGCAGGAGGCGGCAGCGGATGCCATCGCGGAAATCATCGCCGCCTTCCCGGTTTACCGCACGTACCTGCCCGAGGGTGCGGAAGTCCTGAAGGAAGCCTGCGAACTGGCAGCCCGGTGGCGCCCGGAGCTGGACCAGGCCATTGAGGTTCTGCATCCGCTGCTGCTGGAAACCGACCTGGAGCTCTCGCGCCGCTTCCAGCAGACCTCCGGAATGGTGATGGCCAAGGGCGTGGAGGACACCGCGTTCTTCCGGTACAACCGCTTGGGAACCCTCACGGAGGTGGGCGCCGACCCCACCGAGTTCGCGCTCGAACCGGAGGAGTTCCATGCCCGGATGGCCCGCCGCCAGGCGGAGCTTCCGCTGTCCATGACCACGCTCAGCACCCACGACACCAAACGGAGCGAGGACACCCGGGCCCGGATCTCGGTCATCTCCGAGGTGGCGCCTGAATGGGAAAAGGCACTCGACAGGCTGAGCGCCCTGGCGCCGCTGCCTGACGGGCCGCTCTCCGTCCTGCTCTGGCAGGCCGTCGCCGGCGCGTGGCCCGCCGACCGGGAACGCCTCCAGTCGTACGCCCTCAAGGCCGCACGCGAAGCCGGGAACTCGACCAACTGGACTGATCCCGATCCGGCGTTCGAGAAGAAACTGGCGGCCGCCGTAGACTCCGCCTTCGACAACCCGGAGGTCCGCACGGAACTGGAAGCCCTCGTGGCGCTGCTGGAACCGCACGGGGCATCGAACTCACTCTCGGCAAAGCTCGTGCAGCTGACCATGCCGGGGGTACCCGACGTGTATCAGGGAACCGAGTTCTGGGACCGTTCACTGACGGACCCCGATAACCGCCGCCCGTTCAGTTTCGAGGACCGCAAGCAGGCCCTGGAACAGCTGGATGCCGGATCCCGTCCGGAATCATTCCTCGACGAGCGGGCCAAGCTGCTGGTGACGTCCCGTGCCCTGCGGCTGCGCCGCGAACGGCCGGAGCTCTTCGCCGGTTACCGTCCGTTGCAGGCCAGCGGTCCAGCTACCTCCCACCTGCTGGCGTTCGGCCGCGGAGCCGGCGGGGCTGCAGGCCCGGGAGCACTCACCCTGGCAACCCGGCTTCCCTACGGACTGGAACAGTCGGGCGGCTGGCGGGACACCGCCGTCGAACTTGAAACGGCTATGAAGGACGAACTGACCGGTACCAGCTACGGACCGGGCCCGGCGGCGCTTTCGGAGGTCTTCCGGACCTACCCGGTGGCATTGCTGGTTCCCGAGACAGGAGCAAAGCCATGACACAGACCAACGTTGCAGCACAGCCCCACCAAGCCGCCAAACCCGTGCGGGGAGCAGAAAGGTTCGACGTCTGGGCGCCGGAGGCGGGCGCCGTCACGCTGCTGGCCGGAGGGGAGCGCTACCCGATGAGCCGCCGGCCCGGCAACGCGCCGGCGGACCAGGGCTGGTGGACGGCCCCGGACGCACCGACCGGCGCCGACGTGGACTACGGGTACCTGCTCGACGGCGACGAAACGCCGCTGCCCGACCCCCGGACCCGCCGCCAGCCCGACGGCGTCCACGCCCTTTCCCGCACTTTCGACCCCAGTGCCCACAGCTGGCAGGAAGCCGCGTGGCAGGGCCGGGAGCTCCAGGGTGCCGTGATCTACGAACTGCACCTGGGAACGTTCACGCCGGAAGGGACGCTCGACGCCGCCGCCGGGAATCTGGACTACCTCGCCGGGCTGGGCATCGACTTTGTGGAACTGCTGCCGGTGAATGCCTTCAATGGCACCCACAACTGGGGTTACGACGGCGTGCAGTGGTTCGCCGTCCACGAGGGCTACGGTGGACCGGCCGCCTACCAGCGGTTCGTGGACGCCGCCCACGCCGCGGGCATCGGCGTCATCCAGGACGTGGTCTACAACCACCTCGGCCCGAGCGGGAACTACCTGCCCAGATTCGGGCCGTACCTCAAGCACGGCGAGGGCAACACATGGGGTGACTCGGTCAATCTTGACGGTCCGGGATCGGACCACGTGCGCAAGTACATCCTGGACAACCTCACCATGTGGCTGCGCGACTACCGGGTGGATGGCCTCCGCCTGGACGCCGTGCACGCCCTCAAGGATGAGCGGGCCGTCCACATCCTGGWGGACTTCGGTGCACTGGCCGACGAACTGTCGGCCGAGGCCGGGCGTCCGCTGACCCTCATCGCCGAATCCGACCTCAACAACCCGCGCCTGCTGTACCCCCGGGACGCCAACGGCTACGGGCTGGCCGGCCAGTGGAGCGATGACTTCCACCACGCCGTCCACGTCAACGTCAGCGGGGAAACCACCGGCTACTACAGCGACTTCGATTCGCTCGGGGCGCTGGCCAAGGTGCTGCAGGACGGGTTCTTCCACGACGGCAGCTACTCCAGCTTCCGGGAACGCCACCACGGCAGGCCCATCGACTTCAGCGCCGTCCTTCCGTCCGCACTGGTGGTTTGCTCACAGAACCATGACCAGATCGGCAACAGGGCCACCGGCGACCGGCTGTCCCAGACACTCCCGTACGGCAGCCTTGCCCTGGCCGCGGTGCTGACCCTGACCGGGCCGTTCACGCCCATGCTGTTCATGGGCGAGGAGTACGGGGCAACCACGCCCTGGCAGTTCTTCACCTCCCATCCGGAGCCGGAGCTTGGCAAAGCCACGGCCGAGGGCCGGATCAAGGAGTTCGAGCGCATGGGGTGGGACCCCGCCGTCGTGCCCGATCCGCAGGATCCGGAAACCTTCACCCGCTCCAAACTGAACTGGGCGGAAGCGTCAGACGGGGAGCACGCCAGGCTGCTAGAGCTGTACCGCTCCCTGATTGCGGTGCGGCGCTCGAGTCCGGATCTCACCAAGTTGGGCTTCGAAGACACAGCAGTGGAGTTCGACGACGACGCCCGCTGGCTGCGGTACCGGCGCGGAGCGGTTCAGGTCCTGCTGAACTTCGGCGATCAGGCCGTCACCCTGGACCGGCCGGGAGCGAGCGTACTGCTGGCCACCGATGATGCCGTCCGCGTCGACGGGGGCAAGGTGGAGCTGCCGGCGCTGAGCGCCGTCGTCCTTAGCGACTGACACAGGCGGCCTTATCGTGCGCCGCGGGCTGATTCTGTCAGCCCGCGGCGTAACAACGGACTTGCGGGCTGTAGCCTGCGTCACAACTGGCAGGATGGATCGTATGACTTATTTGGCAGCGGACAACCGCTACGAAACCATGCCGTACCGCCGCGTCGGACGCAGCGGCCTGAAGCTTCCCGCCGTCTCGCTGGGGCTCTGGCACAACTTCGGTGACGACAAGCGCTTTGACGAGCAGCGCGCCATCCTGCGCCGTGCCTTCGACCTCGGCGTGAACCACTTCGACCTCGCCAACAACTACGGCCCGCCGGACGGATCGGCGGAAACCAACTTCGGCAGGCACCTGCAGGACGACTTCAAGCCCTACCGCGACGAGCTGGTCATCTCCACCAAGGCCGGCTACTACATGTGGCCCGGCCCCTACGGTGAGTGGGGCTCACGCAAGTACCTGCTCTCCAGCCTGGACCAGTCGCTCCAGCGCATGGGCCTGGACTATGTGGACATTTTCTACAGCCACCGCCCGGATCCCGAGACGCCGATGGAGGAAACCATGGGCGCCCTGGACCACGCCGTGCGCTCCGGCAAGGCCCTCTACGCGGGCATCTCCTCCTACACCCCGGAACAGACGCTGGAGGCCGCGCGCATCCTCAAAGAACTCGGCACTCCGCTGCTCATCCACCAGCCCAGCTACTCCATGCTGAACCGGTGGACCGAGGACGGCAGCCCCAACCTGTACGAGGCACTTGAGCAGGTGGGCGCCGGCTCCATCGCCTTCTCGCCGCTCGCCCAGGGCATGCTGACCGACCGCTACCTCCACGGCATACCGGCGGATTCCCGTGCGGCCAAGGACCGGTTCCTGTCCGAATCGGCCATTACCGAGGACAAGCTGGACCGGGTCCGCGGGCTGAACCGGATTGCTTCGGGCCGCGGCCAGACCCTGGCCCAGATGGCCATCGCCTGGATTCTCCGCGACCAGCAGAGGGGCACGCCGGTCACCTCGGCACTGGTCGGAGCGTCCAGCGTCAAACAGCTTGAAGACAGCCTCTCGGCGATCAGCAACCTGGAGTTCAGCTCGGAGGAGCTCACCGCGATCGACGAGTTCGCCGTCGAGTCTGACATCAATCTCTGGGCGCAGAAGGTGTGACGCTCACGCAAATGTAATGAACTGCCCGGGGCCGGCGGGAACAAAGCCGGCCCCGGCGCAGTTGGTTAGACTGTTAGGGCGCCGCGTGGCGCTGTGTCCGTCAGCCGCCGTCGTACAACAGGGTACCGACGCGCAGGGCACTGAAGTTTGTTCTCAAAGGAGTTCCGTGTCTTCAAATCCGATTCGTGTTGCCATTGTCGGCGTGGGTAACTGCGCTGCTTCCCTGGTGCAGGGTGTCCACTACTACCGGGATGCCGACCCCCAGGCAACGATCCCGGGTCTGATGCATGTTGAGTTCGGCAAGTACCACGTCAACGACGTCCAGTTCGTAGCCGCCTTCGATGTTGACGGCAAGAAGGTCGGCGTTGACCTGGCCGATGCCATCCTGGCCAGCGAGAACAACACCATCAAGATCGCCGACGTTCCGCCGACCGGGGTGACCGTGCAGCGCGGCCACACCCTGGACGGGCTCGGCAAGTACTACCTCGAGACCATCGAGCAGTCCCCGGCCGAGCCGGTCGACGTGGTCCAGGCCGACGTGGTCCAGGCC